>JBCCWM010000544.1:0-2529 GCA_039193505.1 Pseudomonadota bacterium
CGGCCGTCGACACATTCGAGTTCGTTGGCCTGCGCGCTGTCAAACCCGGCCTCAGCCCCGACGCGTTCGGCAAAGAATGTAAAGCCGCCCGAGACAAGTGCCGTTCGAGCGCCCCTCGCAGCAAACGCGCGAACCGCTGTCTCTGCCCCAGGCGACAGGCGCACTCGCTCGGCATAGCATGTCTCGAGCGCACTGACTGGGATCCCGGCGAGGCGGGCCACCCGCGCCTCGAGCGCCTCCTCGAAGTCCAACTCGCCCCGCATTGCGCGCTCCGTGATCGCTGCGACCTCCGCCTTGACGCCTGCGAAATCGGCGAGCTCGTCGATGCACTCGACCGTGATGATCGTGCTGTCCATATCCGCGATCAGGACCGACTTTACCCGATCCGCGGCAGGGACCAGGTTCAGATCGGTGCCCGGAGGTGGCGCCGGGAGAGGCGAGCCGTCGCTTGGAAACTCGGCCGCCTTGCCTGAGATGCGCCGGGGCCGGGCGCCAATGGCTTTGGCGACCCCGCCGACCTCCGGCTCTGTGAGTGGGCGGTCCGATGTGAGGACCGCCCAAAAGGCCTCGCTCACCCTGCGGCGCGCTGCGCCTCGCGCCGGGCGTCGAGCTCCTCGGCCACGAGAAAGGCGAGCTCCAGCGACTGCGAAGCGTTGAGGCGCGGGTCGCAGACCGTGTGATAGCGGTCGGACAAGTCCTCATCGGCCACCGCACGGACACCGCCTGTGCACTCCGTCACGTCCTTGCCGGTCATCTCGATGTGGACGCCGCCAGGATAGGTGCCTTCAGAGCTGTGGATCTGGAAGAATTCCCGCACTTCGCGGAGGATCCGATCGAAGGGGCGGGTCTTGTAGCCCGTCTCCGACTTGATCGTGTTGCCGTGCATCGGGTCGCAGGACCAGACGACCTTGCGGCCCTCGGCCTCGATTGTGCGGATGAACTTCGGCATGTGCTCCCCGACTTTCCCCGCCCCATAGCGGTTGATCAGCGTCACCCGCCCGGCCACGTTCTCGGGGTTGAGAGTGTCCAGGAGGCGCAGGAGATCGTCCGTCGTGAGGCTCGGCCCGCACTTCACGCCAATCGGGTTCTGGACCCCGCGCGCAAAGGCCACATGGGCGCCGTCGGGCTGCCGCGTGCGGTCGCCGATCCAGATCATGTGACCGGAGCCCGCCACCGGCATCCCGGTGGTCGAATCGACTCGCGCCAACGCCTCTTCGTACTCGAGGAGAAGCGCTTCGTGGCTGGTGTAGAAGTCGACGCGATGCAGCGTGTCGGTCGTCGTGCCGTTTACCCCGGCCGCATCCATGAACGCGAGGCTCTCCGAGATACGGTTGGCGAGCGCACGATAGCGCTCGTAGCCCGGCGCCTCCTTCGCAAACTCGAGCGTCCAGGCGTGCACGCGGTTGATGTCGGCAAAGCCCCCCTGGCTGAACGCGCGAAGGAGGTTCAGCGACGCCGCGGCCTGGGTGTAGGCCTTGAGCATGCGCTCAGGGTCGGGGACCCGCGCCTCCGACGTGAAGGCACTGTCGTTGATGATGTCGCCGCGATAGGCGGGCAGCTCCACCCCCTCCTGCACCTCGACATTCGACGAGCGGGGCTTTGCGAATTGCCCGGCCATCCGGCCGATCTTGACCACCGGCAGCTTGGCGCCAAAGGTCAGCACCACCGCCATCTGCAGCATCACTTTGTAGGTGTCGCGGATCTGATCGGCCGAAAACTCCCCGAAACTCTCCGCGCAATCGCCGCCCTGGAGGAGGAACGCCTTCCCCTCCGCCACTTCTGCGAGCTGCGCGCGCAAGCGCCGCGCCTCCCCCGCAAAGACGAGCGGCGGATAGCTTGCGAGCTGAGCCTCAACAGCGTACAGCGCATCTTGGTCCGGATAATCCGGCATCTGGATCCGTGCGTGCTGGCGCCAGTCGGACTTCTGCCAAGCATTCTTCATGATGCGCCCTGTCTCTTCGGTCATTGTCCGGCTGGTATAAATTTAATCTCCCCCCTTGACCAGAAGCCGTTGCGCCCCAAAAGAGGATAATTGGCTTGTCCAAAGGGGCTGCGTGTGCCCGCCGAGGTCAGTCTCCCATGTTCAGGACCAGCCGCCGTGGCCGACGCCCCACCGCGCACCGAGAGCTTCGCGTTTCTCCTGCTGCCAGGGTTCACTCTGGTGGCGTTTGCCAGTGCTGTTGAGCCGTTGCGTCTCGCCAATCTCCTCTCGGGGCAGCGGCTCTACACCTGGCGCACGGTGGGCGACGGCGAAGCTGGGGTGCGGAGCTCCGTCGGTGTAAACGTGGCGACCGACACCAGTTTGACGGAGCTCGATCGGGACACCACGATCATCGTCGTGGGCGGCAGTTCGGTGAAGAGCGGTGTGACCAAACCAGTGCTCACCTGGCTGCGCCGCCATGCCCGGCTTGGCATGACGGTGGGGGCCGTCTGCACCGGCGCCGAGGCGATTGCAAGTGCGGGCCTTCTCGACGGGCGCCGCGCCACCATCCATTGGGATAATCGCCACAGCTTTGCCGAAGAGCATCC
>JBCCWM010000545.1:0-2509 GCA_039193505.1 Pseudomonadota bacterium
ACGGCAAGCAGGTCTCCTCGCCGAAGGAGTTCGTCTGGAGCCGCGTCAACAACAAAGCGGCCCACACCGCCGACAAGAAGTAAAACAAACCCCGGTCCCGGGGGGAGAGTGTCACCGGGCGTCGCGGGAGACCGCGGCGCCTCACGAACCAGCGGCCGTTGGGATGCCGCGCACCGATCAAAGGGGACACCCGGATGGGCGTCGACGCTTTCCTCTGCAAAAAGGGCGGACCCGGCCCACGCCTCGTGGGGGAGACGAACGGCGACGCCATGTCAGCGAGGTCGACGATCAGGGCGCTCCCTTGTGACCCGACGCGGTCGACCCCGATCAGTGCTGGCACGGGCGCTCTGAAATCTGGCAGAGAGGACTGTGTCGCTGCGGGCGCCGCCCAGTTGGACACGTCGCCAGAGGCGGATGTCCGTCGCTATGGAGAAGCCAGGCGCCGCCCGCACCTGTCTCGGACCGCTCTCCGAACACGGGCGCTCACCCCACCCTCACGACAGGCTGAGCATCTGGCGGTTCGGCCGGTGATGCGGCTCTCCTCCGGGCCACAGACTGTGCGTATCGCGCCAGCCAGTGTCGCCGCGACGCGCCGGGCTTGGACGGCCGTGAGGTCCGCACGCCCAGGACCATGATCTGGAGCCGGGTGAAGAGCAAAGCCGTCATCGCGATGCGACGCGACCGGCACCCACAATCGTCGCCCGATCCGGGCACAGGGAAAGAAGGCCAAACATGACGGCGGAGGAACGGCTTAAGGCCGGAGACATAGACGGCGCGCTGCAAGCGCTCCAGGCTGGTGTGCGCGCCAATCCGGCCGATGCGAAGCTCAGGATCTTTCTGTTTCAGCTGTTGAGCGTGCTCGGCGATTGGAAGCGTGCGATCACGCAGTTGAAGGTGTCGGCCGAGATGGACCCGATGGCCACTCCGATGGCGCAAACCTACCGCGAGGGGATCATCTGCGAGGTCTACCGCGAAAAGGTGTTCGCAGGCGAAAAGAGCCCGGTCATCTTCGGTGAGGGCGAGGGGGCGGAGTGGGTCGCGCCGCTGATGGAGGCGCTTGCGCTTCAGGTGAAGGGCGAGCATGCGGCGGCAGCGGAGCTTCGCGCGCAAGCCTTTGAGGCCGCACCCGCCTCGTCGGGAACGCTCAACGACCAGCCCTTCGCGTGGATTGCCGATGCCGATATGCGCCTCGGCCCCGTGCTCGAGGCGGTGATCAACGGCAAATACTATTGGGTGCCCTTCGCGGCGCTGCGCGAGGTGAAGGCGGAGGCGCCGGAGGATTTGCGGGATGCGGTCTGGATGCCGGTGAACCTGACCCTCGCCACCGGGGCAGAGCTCGTGGCGCTGATCCCGACGCGCTATGCGGGCACGGCCGAGAGCGGCAGCGCGGCGGAGCGTCTCTCCCGCGAGACGAACTGGGCGGATGCGGGGGCCGACACCTGGGTCGGCACCGGCCAGCGGCTCCTCGCGACAGACCAGGGCGACACGGCGGTGATGGACCTCCGCAGCCTCAAGATCGAGGCTGCCTGATGGCCGACCGCACGATCGCCGAGCGTCTGCAGCCCTCGCTCCTTGACCGGCTGACGGATCACGCGCCGGACAAGGCGGGCGAGGGCCGCGACGAGCGGGTGATCGACGTGCGGCGTCTCCGCGACATCATCCGGCGCGATTTGGCCTGGCTTCTCAACACCAACAACCACGAGAGCCTGATCGACACAGAGCTGCACCGAAATGTGGTCCGCTCGACGGTCAATTACGGGATCCGCGAGGTGGCGGGGGAGATGTCGACCGTCCGCCGCGCGCAGGAGATCCGCGACACCATCGCCGAGGCGATCCGCCGGTTCGAGCCGCGGATCGAGCCCGAGAGCGTGAAGGTGGAGCTCCGTCAGACAGAACAGCGCACGGAATCGGTGATCAATTTCGACATTCGCGCGGCGATGTGGGCGCAGCCCGTGCCGCTGGAGCTTTACATTCGCAGCGAGGTGAACGTTGTCACGGGCGAGCTGAAGCTCGAGCAGGGCAGCTGATGGACACGCGCCTCCTGCGCCATTACGAGACCGAGCTCGCCTTTATCCGGGAGATGGGGGCGGAGTTCGCGGAGGCCTACCCGAAGATTGCAGCCCGTCTCGGCATCGAGGGGATGGAGGTGCTCGACCCCTATGTCGAGCGGCTCTACGAGGGGTTTGCGTTTCTCGCTGCCCGTGTGCAGCTCGAGCTCGAGATGCAGTACCCGGTCTTCACGAGCCATCTCCTCGAGATAATCTACCCGCATTACCTCGCACCGACGCCCTCGATGGCGGTGATCCATCTGGAGCCCGATGACGCGCTCTCTGCGATGGCGGAGGGCTATCACATGCCGCGCCACACCCCGGTGCGGAGCCGTGTCGTCGAGGGCGGGCAGACGGCCTGCCAGTTCCGCACGGCGCATGAGACAACGCTCTGGCCGCTCAAGATCGTCGAGACGGAGTATATCGACAGCCGCGGTGCGCTGATCGCGGCGGGGTTTGCG
>JBCCWM010000546.1:0-2505 GCA_039193505.1 Pseudomonadota bacterium
TCGTCCGCCGGCTCGGGAGAGAACGTCCGGCTGCTGCGCGAAGGCGAGGCACAGTTCGGCATTCTACAGGGCCTCTTCGGCTACTTCGCGGCCACCGGCACCGGACCGGTTGAGGCGGATGGTCCGCAGGAGCACCTCCGCTCCGTCTCGCTCCTCTGGCCGAACGTTGAGCACTTCATTCTCGACAACGACCATGTCGACGCCGGCACATTCTCCGACTTTCTGACCATCACCGGGGAGAGCGCGGCGCTCGGTCGCCTGAATTCCGGAACGATCGGGTCGAACGCCGCGATCCTCGCGAATTTCGACATCGATCTCTACGAGGATTTCAGCCTCGTTGAAGGCGGCTACGGACCCTCGGCCGAAGCGCTGCAGAACGGTCAGGTCGCGGGCATCTCGACACCCGCCGGTCCGCCGGTCGGCGCGATCAGCCAGCTCATGGCCGCAGCGGGGGACAATGTCACCGTTCTCGACTTCACCGACGAAGAGCTGGCGCAGGCCGATGGCGGGCGCGACCTCTGGTTCCGCTTTGTGATCCCGGCCGGCACCTACCCGGGCCAGGAGGCGGACATCAACACAATCGCGCAGCCCAATTTCCTCGCGACGCACGCGGACATCCCGGAAGAGGACGTCTATCAGATCACCAAGACGATCTACGAGAACCTGCCGTTCTTGAATGCGATCCACCCGGCGACCAAAGCGATGAACCTTGAGGTTGCGATCAATGGTCTGCCGGTGCCCCTCCACCCCGGTGCCGCGCGGTTCTACTCGGAGCAAGGGATCGAGATCCCGGAGCGTCTGATCGCCAACTGACCGCCGGCGGATGACCGACACCAACACCACCGAGCCCGCCCCGAGCTCTCCCTTGCGGGAGGCGTCCGGGGCGGGCGCCGTCTTTTTCGCCGTCTTCGCTGCGGCGATCTCTGCCGTGCACATCCTGAACGCCGTCGTGCCGATGATGTCGGACTTCGATCGCAACGTGATGCACTTCGCGGGCTTTGCGATCCTCGCAGCGCTCCTCTACCCCGCGGCGCCTCGCTTCAAGGATGGCGTCGGCCTCTTGATCGATCTCGGGCTTGGCCTCGCCGCTGCCGGGGCCGCGGTCTGGTTCGTCATCAACGAGGAGCGACTTTATGGGCTGACCCAGCCCTTCGGCCCGCTCGACTGGCTCGCGGCCATCCTGCTCGTCGTTCTCGCCACCGAATTCACGCGGCGCGTTGCGGGTTTCGTGATCCCGACGCTGATCGTCCTGTCGCTCACCTACGTGGCCTGGTGGGGGAGCCTGATCGACGGGATCTTTTCGTTCCCGGGCTTTTCCTGGGAATCGACGCTCTGGCGGTCGATCTACAACGACGAGGGCATGTTCGGGAACATCGCCCGGATCTCGTCGACCACTGTCTTTCTGTTCGTGATCTTCGGCGCCTTCCTGGTCCGGTCCGGTGCCGGCGATTTCGTGATCGCACTGGCGCGCGCCGTCGCAGGCCGCGTCGCCGGCGGACCGGGGCTCGTCGCCGTGATCTCCTCGGCGCTCACCGGCACGATCTCAGGCTCGGCCGTTGCCAACACCTCCTCCACCGGTGTCATCACAATCCCTCTGATGAAGCGCGCCGGCTACAAGCCGCATTTCGCCGGCGGTGTCGAGGCCGCCGCCTCCACCGGCGGTCAGCTCATGCCCCCGATCATGGGCGCCGGCGCCTTCGTGATGGCGAACTTCACCCAGATCCCCTACGGCACCATCGTCTGGGCCGCTGTCCTGCCGGCGATGCTCTATTTCGCCTCCGTTGCCTTCTTCGTCCGGATCGAGGCGCGGCGGCTGAACCTCCCCCTCCTCCAAGCGGACGGCGAGACGCTGGGCTCGGCGCTCCGCAAAGGCGGCGCGCCGTTCATCATCCCGATCGGCCTTCTGATCGGCATGCTGGTCTCGGGCTTCACCCCGAACTATGCCGCCGTGTTCGCCATCGCCGCCGTCATCGTCTCGTCCTGGGCGTCCGCCCATCCGATGGGGCCGCGCGCGATCTTCGAGGCGCTGGCCCAGGGCGCGCGCGGCATGGTGATGACCGCGGTTCTGCTGGTCTCCGTCGGGCTCGTGGTCAACGTGATCACGACCACCGGGATCGGCAACACCTTCTCGCTGATGATCGCGGCCTGGTCCGGCGGCAATGTGCTTGCCGCGATCGTCATGATCGCGCTCGCCTCGCTGGTCCTCGGGATGGGGCTGCCGGTGACGGCGGCCTACATCGTGATCGCCACGCTCTCTGCGCCAGCCCTTGCGGGGATGTTCGGCGACCGGATCGTGGTGGATGCGCTCGCCGCGGGCGCCCTCGACCCGGCGGCCAAGGCGATGTTCATGATCGGCGCACCCGAGGCGATCCCGCTGCTTGAGGCGCCGATGCCGATGGCAGATGCGCGCGCACTCCTCGCGAGCCTGCCGATCGAGGTCCTCCAACCGCTCCGCGATCAGGTCGTGCCGCGCGAAGCCGCGCTCGCCGCGCTCCTCTCGGCGCA
>JBCCWM010000547.1:0-2497 GCA_039193505.1 Pseudomonadota bacterium
CCGCTGATCGCCTTTGCAAGCGGTTGGATGACAATCCGCGCGCGGACACGGCAACGGGGGGTCGAGCTGCCGCTCGTCATCTCCGACCACGCCGACTGGGACGAGTTGACCGCCACGATCGAGGAGGTTGATCCGGCCGAGGTCTGGGTCACCCATGGGCGCGAGGAGGCCCTGGTGCGCTGGTGCACGCTCAACGGCCGCGCCGCACGTCCGCTCAACCTCGTGGGCTATGAGGACGAAGCGGAGTGAAGACCTACGCCACCCTTCTCGAGCGGCTGGTGCTCTCGCCGCAACGCACGGCCAAACTCCGGCTGATCGAGGACTATCTCCGCGCCGCACCCGACCCGGACCGCGGCTGGGCGGTGGCCGCACTAACCGGCGGCGTCAGCTTCCCCGCGGTGAAGCCCGCCATGCTCCGCGCGCTTGTGGCCGAGCGGGTCGATGAGGTGCTCTTCGCACTCTCCTACGACTACGTGGGCGACCTCGCAGAGACCATTTCCCTGATCTGGGAGGGGCGCGGCGGCAATGAAGTTCCGAGCCTCTCGGACGTGGTGGCCACGTTGAGCAATGCCAGTCGGTCCGACGCGCCGGCGCGGGTCGCCGCGCTCCTCGACGCGATGGGCCCGTCGGAGCGCTACGCACTCCTCAAACTGGCGACGGGGGGCATGCGTGTGGGCGTGTCGGCGCGCCTTGCGAAACAGGCTCTGGCAGGTTTCGGTTCTGTCGACGTCACAGAGATCGAGGAGCTTTGGCACGGCCTCACGCCGCCCTTCGAGGATCTCTTCGCCTGGCTCGAAGGGCGCGGGGACAAACCCGTCCATGCGCAGCGCTCGCCCTTCCGCCCGGTGATGCTTGCCACAGCGCTCGAGGAGCGGGACCTCGAGGGTCTCAACCCGTCCGACTATCTGGCGGAATGGAAGTGGGACGGGATCCGCGTCCAGGCGACGGCCGAGGCCGGGACGCGCCGGCTCTACTCCCGGACTGGCGACGACATTGGGCAGGCGTTCCCGGACCTCCTCGAGGCGATGACCTTCGAAGGCTCCCTCGACGGAGAGCTCCTCGTAATGCGCGACGGAGAAATCGGGACCTTCGGCGATCTGCAACAGCGCCTCGGGCGCAAGACCGTCTCACCGAAGACCCGCGCGGCCTATCCCGCCTATCTCCGCGCCTACGACCTCCTGCAGGACGGGTCGACAGATCTTCGCCGCCTGCCGTTTGAGGAGCGTCGGGCGCGGCTTGAGATCTTTGCCGGCGATCTCGATCCCGCACGCTTTGACGTGTCCCCCACAGTGCCGTTCGACACCTGGGAGGAGATTGCGACGCACCGCGCCGCGCCGCCCCACCCGGTGATCGAGGGCGTCATGCTAAAGCGGCGGGACAGCCTTTACGTTCCGGGCCGCCCGAAGGGCCCGTGGTTCAAGTGGAAGCGAGACCCCTACCTGGTCGATGCGGTGCTGATGTATGCCCAGCGCGGCCACGGCAAGCGGTCGAGCTACTACTCGGACTACACCTTCGGCGTCTGGACCGAGGAGGACGAGCTTGTTCCGGTCGGCAAAGCGTATTTCGGCTTCACCGACGAAGAGCTCCGACATCTCGACAAGTTCGTGCGGGATCACACGGTCGATCGGTACGGGCCCGTGCGCGCTGTGCGCGCCGGGGCGGATTTCGGTCTCGTGCTCGAGATTGCGTTCGAGGGGCTCAACCGCTCCAGCCGCCACAAATCCGGCATCGCGATGCGGTTTCCACGCATCTCCCGCCTCCGCTGGGACAAACCTGCAGCAGAGGCGGACCGAATCGAAACCCTGGAGGCGATGCTGCCGCCGCGCTAGGAAATCAGCGAGAGGTTGGTCGCGCTTTGACGCCCGTCGCGCCCGCTCTCGATCTCGAACGACACTTTTTGATTGTCGGCAAGGTCCGTGAGACCCGCACGCTCAACAGCGGAAATGTGGACGAACACGTCCTTTCCACCGCTTTCCGGCTCGATAAAGCCGAAGCCCTTCGTTGCGTTAAACCATTTCACGGTGCCGTTTGGCATATCCGCTCTCCTTTTTGGTGCTGCCCGCAGGAGGCGGCAGCGCGGCAAACTCAGTCCTTGTCGATCAACTGAGCGCCGGATGAACGGAGGCAGAGCGTCGAGAGGAAACAATCGCACCGTGTACATGAAGCCTCGAGCGCCTCTCGACAAGACCAGGATTGCCTCAATCTGGTTTCGGGCGGCGCCAAGCTTGTCCGAGGGCCTGCTGCCGGGGGCGCGGCGCGTAAAAAAGAGCGGCGCGTTATGGGCGGAGTGCGCAGTGCTTAGGCGCCTCGATCCGGTGCCAAACGGAGCGATGCATAGAAGACAAGCCTCGGAGTCCGTTCTCACAGCCATCTCGGGAGCTGATCGCCCTGTCCACAGGCCAAGCGCTGTCCATCTCGTGGGCGATCCTAGCGGGATGCCTCCGCGCCAGTGATCTCGATCTCCCAACGGACTGTGCCGAGAACGTCCGGCCGGTCC
>JBCCWM010000548.1:0-2494 GCA_039193505.1 Pseudomonadota bacterium
CGGCCTCGACGTCCTCGCCGCGGTTCAGGCGATGCGCGGAAGCCGATGCTCGTGCTTTCGGTTCAACAATCCGCGCTGCGCAGGCTGCTCCGCGTATCTGAGCGAGCATGAACGTCAGTTCATCAGCATCCTTTCGGCGGTTCGTCACGGCAAGATGGGTCAAGCTCGGACGCATGCCATGCTCCTCTGCGAAGGAAATCCCGTCGATCAACTGATCGCCCGCATGGTCCGGCTGGCCGCGCGGGCGCCGGCGCCCTAGGCGCCCTCGACAGCCTCGAAACCTTCGAACTCGGGGTGGCCGAGATACATCCCCTTGTTTTGGCCAGCGCCTTTGTGGGCATCGCGGAAGTTCTGGGAGCGGGTCCAGTCCTCGAACGCCTGGCGGCTCTCCCAGATGGTGTGTGAGGCGTAGAGGATGTGATCCTCCTTTTCCGCGCCCTTCAGAAGGTTGAACGAGCGGAAGCCCGGCATCTCGTCGAGAGTGCTGGTGCGGTTGCGCCAGACATCCTCGAACTGGTCAGCGGCGTCCGGATGCACGCGGAAGCGGTTCATGGCGACGAACATGTGAGGGCTCCTCTCTTTGCTCTGGACCGTACTCCGGCACGACGGTCGGTCGGCCGCCGGGACCAGGGCGCACGGTGATCTCGGTGCCATAGGTGGCGGTCAGACGGTCGGCAGTAAAGACCTCATCTGGTGGCCCGTCCGCAATGATCCGACCCTCGTCCATCAGCGCGGTCCGATCGGCGAAGGCGGCAGCGAGGTTCAGATCGTGGAGCACAACGGCAACCGCCGCCCCACGCGCCGCCGCTGCCCGCGCGAGGCGCATCACGGCGATCTGGTGCGCGACATCAAGGCTCGCCGTCGGCTCGTCCAGGAGGAGGCAAGGCGTCTGCCCGAGCGCATGCCCTGCGGCGAGCTGCGCCAGCGCGCGGCCGAGATGCGCGCGGTGGCGCTGACCGCCCGAGAGGCGGAGGACCGAGCGCGCGCGATGGTCGGTTAGATCGACCTCCGCAATGGTCTGCGCGACGATCTCCTCCGCCGTTTCCGGCGTCACGCGGAGCGGGATGGCAAGACCGATCAGCTCAGCCACAGTGAATTCCGCCGACAGGCTCGGCGATTGCTCGAGGACGGCGCGACGCTCGGCCAGGGCCGCAGCGCGAAGGGTGCGGATGTCGGCGCCGCCGATCCGCACAGTGCCGCGGCGCGGGCGGAGCTCTCCGGCGAGCGCTGCGAAGAGGCTCGATTTGCCCGCTCCATTTGGCCCGCAGAGCGCAAGAACCTCTCCCGGCGCCACTGCAAGAGTAGCGCCTGAGACGACCGTCATCCGCCCGTAGGCGATGTCGACGTCGGCTGCTTCAAGCATGGCTGCGAACCCGCGTGAGGAGAAGCCAGAGGAAGAACGGACCGCCGATCAGGCTCGTGGCGATCCCGATCGGTGGCTCCGCCGGCGGCACTGTGAGCCGCACGGCGAGATCGGCCGTCAGCAGAAGCGCGATCCCCGTCAGCGCGGCGCCCGGCATCATGATCCGGTGGCGCGCGCCGAGCATCAGCCGCGCCATGTGCGGCGCGACGAGGCCGATGAAGCCGATGGGTCCTGCCGCGGCCGTTGCGCCGCCGACGGCAAGTGCAGTCAGGAGACCGGTTTTGAGCTTCACCCGCTCCGTATCGATCCCGGCATGAAAGGCCGCGCGCTCGCCCACCTGAAAGAGATCGAGCGCCCGATGCATCGACATGAGCGCCAGCGCACTCGCAAGCGATATCCCGGTGGCGACCAGAACCAGCGTCCAGTTGGCCGCGCCGAGCGCGCCCAGCGACCAGAAGGTCAGATCCCGGAGCTGCGTATCGTCGCTGATGTAGACCATCACACCGATGAAGGCGCCGGCGATGGCGTTCACCGCGACCCCCGCGAGGATCAGAGTGACCACGGACATGCCCCCTGGCCGCCACGCGATCGCGAAGACGAACGCAGTGACCGCGCCCGCGCCGAGGAAGGCCGCCACCGGCAGAAGCCACGGGCGAAGCTCCGTCGGCAGCCCGGCAAAGGCCACTTCTCCGAGCACGATGACGGAGACCGCCCCGATCGAGGCGCCCCCGGTCACGCCGATTAACCCTGGATCGGCCAGTGGGTTCCGCAGAAGCCCCTGAAGCGCTGCACCGGCGAGCGCCAGCGCGGTGCCGACTGCGACGCCGAGGAGGACGCGGGGCGCGCGGATCTGACCCAGGATCGCGGCATGAACCGGGTCGCCCGTGCCGCTTGCCGCTGCGGCGATCTCGGCCGGGCGGATCGTCACCGGTCCGAGAGCGAGCCCCAGGACGACGACGATTAACGCAGCTGCGAGGAGGGGGAGGTGGGCAGGGCTCATTGCCCGAGATCGAGCTCCGGGTGGAGGAGGGCCGCGAGGGTTCGGACGCCCTCGGGCGTGCGCGGCCCGAATTGCAGCATCAGCGCGCCGTCAACCGTCAGGATCCGCCCCGCGCGCCCCGCAGGCGTCAG
>JBCCWM010000549.1:0-2484 GCA_039193505.1 Pseudomonadota bacterium
CGTCGTCGATGGCGACACGGTCTCGGAAGAAGACCCTTGGGAGGCCGTCTACGCCGCCCTGGCCCTGGACCTCCAGGACCCTCAGCGCACTGACCGGATTGCAGCCTATGCCGGCCCCGGCGCCGAGCAGCTTCAGGCCGCAGCGGCGCTTGAGCTGCCCGTGCTGGAGCTTCGCTCGGCGTTTCTCGAGATCGACGAGGATTGGGGCGAGATCGCGCCATGGGCAACCATCAAGACCTACAGCGCGCCCTACACACAGGGCTACTTCCTCAACTCCGTCGATCTGCAGCTCGCGGCCGAGGGCATTGCGCCCCGCCCCGAGGGTGAGCGGATCTACGTCAAGCTCTTCATCCGCACGCTCGTGATGTCCCTTGTGATCATGGGGTCCTGCATCCTCCTTGGATATCCGGTCGCTTGGCTGCTTGCGAACCTGCCAGACCGGACCGCCAACGTTTTGATGATCCTGGTGCTGCTGCCGTTCTGGACCTCGCTTCTGGTGCGCACATCGGCCTGGAAAGTGCTGTTGCAAAACCAGGGGGTCATCAATGACATACTCGTCTGGGCGCGGGTCATCACCGATGACGGGCGGCTCGTGCTCATCAACAACCAGACGGGCACCATCATTGCGATGACGCACATCCTGCTGCCCTTCATGATCCTCCCGCTTTACTCGGTCATGAAGACGATCCCGCCGACCTATCTCCGCGCGGCAAAGTCTCTTGGCGCCAACAACTGGACGGCGTTCTGGCGGGTCTACTTCCCGCAATCGGTGCCCGGGATCGGCGCAGGCTCGATCCTCGTCTTCATCCTCGCCATCGGTTACTACATCACGCCCGAGCTTGTCGGCGGCACCACAGGGGTTTTCATCTCCAACCGGATCGCGTTCCACATCTCATCGTCCCTCAACTGGGGGCTTGCGGCCGCGCTCGGCTCGATCCTGCTCTTCGCGGTGCTTCTCCTCTACTGGACCTATGACCGCCTCGTCGGGATCGACAACGTGAAGCTCGGAGGCTGAGATGTCCCTGCCCGCCTACGCCACAACGCCGCAGCGTATCTGGTACTACGCCTTCCGCGTGATCTGCGGTCTGATCTTCTTTTTCCTGATCGCGCCGATCATGGTGATCGTCCCGCTCTCCTTCAACGCGCAGGACTTTTTCACCTTCACACCCGAGATGCTCGCGCTTAACCCGGATGGCTATTCGCTGAAGCACTACCAGGACTTCTTCACGAACCCGGACTGGCAGCAAGCACTCTGGAACTCGCTCAAGATTGCCCCCGCCGCGACGATCCTCGCGGTTGGCTTCGGCACGCTTGCGGCGATCGGGCTCAGCCAGCCGCATGTCCCCTTCCGGGGCGCGATCATGGCGATCCTGATCTCGCCGATGATTGTGCCGCTGATCATCTCGGCCGCGGGCATGTACTTTTTCTATGCGCGGATCGGGCTGCAAGGGACGTATCTCGGTGTGGTGCTGGCGCACGCGGCACTCGGCATTCCGTTCGTGATCATCACGGTGACCGCCACTCTCGTCGGCTTCGACCGGTCGCTGACCCGCGCGGCGGCCTCGCTCGGGGCGGGGCCCGTGCGGACCTTCTTCAAGGTCCAGATGCCGCTCATCCTTCCAGGCGTTATCTCTGGCGGGCTGTTCGCCTTCATCACCTCCTTCGATGAGGTGGTCGTCGTTCTCTTTGTGGGGAGCGCCGGGCAGCAGACGTTGCCCTGGCAGATGTTCACCGGCCTTCGGGAGCAGATCAGCCCAACGATCCTTGCTGTCGCGACGGTTCTGGTGGCGATCTCCGTCGCGCTTCTGGCCACGGTCGAGATCCTCCGCCGCCGGTCGGAACGGCTCCGCGGCCTCTCGCCGAGTTGAACCGACAGCCCGGCCTCCGTACATCCAGTCTAGACGAGAAGACCGGAGACATCATGCCAATCATTGCGTTCGTTTTGATCCTCGGCGCAGCGGTCGCCACAGCGATCCTCTACCCGCCGGCACGCATCCTGGCGATTGCGGTCGTCGTGGGGCTCCTCGTTCTTGTGCGCATCTATTTCCTCACTCTCGGCAACGACGATGGCATCGATGCGCGCCAGCTCGCCGCGGAGGCCGTCGCGCTCGACGCGGTCGCGCTCGAAGAGGCGCGCGGCCTCACGTATCTCCGCGGCAGGGTGACCAATGCGGATGAGGAGGCGCGGCTCAGATCGTTCCGGATCGACCTCAAGCTCTTTGACTGCCCGGACGCCGAGGGACCTCTGACAGACTGCGCCGTGATTGCAGAGGACGAAGGCATCGCGCGGGTCGATGTGCCGCCGGGCCAGACACGTGCCTTTGAAAGTGTGCACCGATTCTCGGACCGGCCGGACGTTCTCGGCACAGTCCGTTGGGAGATCGAGATCACTGGCGCGGAGGCATCCCGCTAGGATCGCCCACGAGATGGACAGCGCTTGGCCTGTGGACAGGGCGATCAGCTCCCGAGATGGCTGTGAGAACG
>JBCCWM010000550.1:0-2472 GCA_039193505.1 Pseudomonadota bacterium
AAGAGCGGGTTCTCGATGCCCGAATACCCCGTCCCCTTGCCGCGCTTCGACACGAAGACCTGCTTCGACTTCCACACCTCCAGCACGGGCATACCGGCGATGGGCGAGTTCGGATCGTCCTGCGCCGCAGGGTTCACGATGTCGTTCGAGCCGACGATGATCGAGACATCCGTCTCCGGGAAGTCGTCGTTGATCTCGTCCATTTCGAGCACGATGTCGTAGGGCACCTTGGCCTCGGCGAGGAGGACGTTCATGTGCCCCGGCAGACGGCCCGCCACGGGATGGATTGCGAACCGCACCTCCTTGCCCTTCGAGCGGAGCCGCTTCGTCAGCTCCGAGATCGAGCCTTGCGCCTGGGCCACCGCCATGCCGTAGCCCGGAATGATCACGATGCTGTCGGCATCCTCGAGAGCCGAGGCCACATTGTCGGCATCAGTGGCGATCATTTCACCCTCGACCGCCTGCTGCTCGCCGCTGGCGCCGCCGAACCCGCCGAGGATCACGGAGATGAAGCTCCGGTTCATCGCCTTGCACATGATGTAGGAGAGGATCGCACCCGAGGACCCCACCAGCGCGCCCACAACGATCAGAAGATCGTTGCCGAGCGAGAAGCCGATCGCCGCCGCCGCCCAGCCGGAGTAGCTGTTCAGCATCGAGACCACGACCGGCATGTCGGCGCCGCCGATCCCCATGATCAGGTGATACCCGATGAAGAGCGCCGCGATGGTGAGGAGGACGAGCGTCCAGCTCCCCGCATCCTCGAGGTAGGCAAACATCAACACGACCGAGAGCGCCGCGGCGCCCGCGTTCAAAAGATGCCCGCCCGGCAGCTGTTTGGCTGCCGAATCGACTTTGCCCGCCAACTTGCCATAGGCAATGACGGAGCCCGTGAAGGTCACAGCGCCGATCCAGATGCCAAGCACCAGCTCGACCCTGAGGATCCCCACCTCGACCGCGGTTTTCTTGGCGAGAAGGGCGGCAAAGCTCGAGAGGCCGCCGGTCAACTGATAGGCCGCATCGCTGAGCGGGCCTTCGGGCTGCGGGAAGGGCAGCCCCTCCGTGGTCAGCAGCGCGGCGACCCGACCAAGCTCGATATCGGCGTTGAACCCGACGAAGACGGCCGCAAGGCCCACGAGCGAGTGCATGATCGCCACAAGTTCAGGCATCTGGGTCATCTGGACCCGGGTGGCGAGCTGGTGGCCGACCACCGCGCCGATCGCGATCAGAACGACCGAGGCCACCGCAAGACCCGAGCCCGGACCCGCGATCGTCGCGACGACTGCGATCGCCATGCCGACGATCCCGTACCAGACTGCGCGCTTGGCGCTCTCCTGTCCGGAAAGCCCCCCGAGCGAGAGGATGAAGAGCACCGCGGCCACCGCGTAAGCCGCAATCGTAAACCCGAATTCCATGGTTCTCGTCCCCGCGCGATCAGGATTTCTGGAACATGGCGAGCATCCGCCGTGTCACCAGGAAGCCGCCGAAAATGTTCACTGCCGCCATCAAGATGCCGGCCGCGGCCAGGATCGTGATCAGGATCGAGCTCGACCCGATCTGAATGAGCGCCCCCAGAATGATGATCGACGAGATGGCATTGGTCACCGCCATCAGCGGCGTGTGAAGGCTGTGTGCCACGTTCCAGATCACCTGGAAGCCGATAAAGACCGAGAGCACGAACACGATGAAGTGCTGCATGAAGCTCGCCGGTGCGATCAGCCCGACGCCGAGGACGAGCGCCGCACCGATGGCGATCAGGATGACCTGCTGGCGCGTCTGTGCCTTGAAGGCCGCGATCTCTTGCGCGCGTTTCTCCTCGGGCGTCAGCTCCTTCGGTTTCTCGGTCTTAGGCGCGGCCGCGATCGCCTTCACTTTGGGCGGCGGCGGCGGGAAGGTGATTTCGCTCGAATGCGTCACCAGCGCGCCCCGGATCACGTCATCCTCGAGGTCGATCTTGGGTGTCCCGTCCTTCTCTGGCGTGAGATCGGTCACCATGTGCCGGAGGTTCGTCGAGTAGAGCGTCGAGGCCTGCGCGGCCATCCGCGACGGGAAATCGGTGTAGCCGAGGATCTTCACGCCGTTTTCGGTCTCAATAAGCTCGTCCTTGACCGTGAGCTCGCAGTTGCCGCCCCGCTCGGCCGCCATGTCGACGATGACGGAGCCGGGCTTCATTGCCTCGACCATGTCCTTCGTCCAGAGGACCGGGGCAGGGCGGTTCGGGATCAGTGCCGTTGTGATGACAATGTCCATCTCCGGCGCCAGCTCGCGGAACTTCTCGAGCTGCTTTTCCTGGAATTCAGGGCTCGAGGGCGCGGCGTAACCACCCGAGGCGCTGCTGTCCTGCGTGTCCTCGAACTCGAGGAACACGAACTCGGCCCCCATCGAGTTGATCTGCTCGGCCACCTCGGGGCGCACGTCAAACGCATAGACAATCGCGCCGAGCGATGTCGCAGCCCCGATTGCGGCGAGGCCCGC
>JBCCWM010000551.1:0-2455 GCA_039193505.1 Pseudomonadota bacterium
CGGCATGAGCATGCTGGAGCGGGGCGGCACGGCCGTGGACGCTGCCGCCGCGATGGGCTTTGTCCTCCATGTCGTGGAGCCGCATCTGAACGGGCCGCTCGGCGATATGCCGGCGCTGATCTGGCCCGCGGGTGAGGACGCCCCCACCGTCGTCTGCGGCCAGGGCGTGGCGCCCGCGGGGGCGACGATCGCGCATTATCGGGGCGAGGGGTTGGATCTGGTGCCGGGCTCCGGCCTCCTCGCGACCGTGGTGCCCGGGGCGGTTGATGCGTGGCTCTTGATGCTGCGGGATCACGGGCGGCTGAGGCTTCGGGATATTCTGGAGCCCGCAATATTCTATGCGCGGAGCGGGCACCCGATGCTGCCGCGGGTGGCGGGCACGATCGAGGGTCTGCTCGGGTTCTTCGAGGCGGAGTGGCCGACCTCCCATGCGACCTGGGCGCCGGGCGGGCGGGCGCCCGCGGCTTGGGACATCTTCCGGAATGAGGCGCTTGCGGCCACCTGGGACCGGGTGCTCGCGGATGCGGAGGGGACGCCCGGGCGCGGGGCTCAGATCGATGCGGCGCGGCGGGTCTTCCGGACGGGCTTCGTGGCGGAGGCCATCGACGCCTGGATGCGCGAGGCGGAGGTCATGGACGCCGCGGGCGGCCGGCGGAAGGGCGTTCTCTCGGGCGAGGACATGGCCGCCTGGGAGGCCGGCTACGAGGCACCGGTGGCCCTCGACGTCGAGGGGTGGACCGTCTGGAAGTGCGGGTTCTGGAGCCAGGGCCCGGTTCTGTTGCAGTCGCTGGCGCTTCTTGAGGGATGCGGGCCACTTCAGGGCGCGGAGTTTGTTCATCGGGTCACGGAGGCGATGAAGCTCGCCTATGCCGACCGCGAGGCCTATTACGGCGACCCCGATTTCTCGGCCGTGCCGGAGGAGACGCTTCTGTCGAAGGTCTATGCGGCGGAGCGGCGCGGGCTGATCGGCGACACCGCCTCTCGTGAGCAACGGCCGGGGCCGATTGCGGGGCACGAGGCCTGGGCGGAGGCCGCGCTGGCGCAGGCGGGTGCGGAAACGGCCGCGGCGGGCGTGGGTGCGGGCGAGCCGACGATGGCGCATCTGAGCGAGCGGCGGGGCGACACGGTCCATATCGATGTGATCGACCGCTGGGGGACGGCTGTCTCGGCGACGCCCTCGGGCGGGTGGCTGCAATCCTCGCCGGTTGTGCCGGGTCTTGGCATGCCGCTCAACTCCCGGGCACAGATGTTCTGGCTGACGGAAGGGCGGCCCTCGTCGTTGGCGCCCGGGCGGCGGCCGAGGACGACGCTCTCCCCCTCGATGGCGCTGGCGCCCGATGGGACGCGGCACGCTTTTGGCACGCCCGGGGGCGATCAGCAGGACCAGTGGCAGCTCATCTATCTTTTGCGGCTGATCCATGAAGGCGTGAACTTGCAGGAGGCAATTGACGGGCCGCTCTTCCACACGTGGCACTTTCAGTCCTCGTTTTATCCGCGGGCGACGCGGCCGGGACATCTGATGGTCGAACCCGCCTGGGGGGAGGAGACCATCGCAGCGCTCCGCGCGCGGGGCCACGACGTGGAGGTGGCGGAGCCCTGGACTGTCGGGCGCCTGACGGCCAGTTCCCGGACGCCGAGCGGGGTGATGAAGGCCGCGGCGACACCCCGGATGATGCAGGCCTACGCCGTCGGGCGCTGAGCCGGCTGCCGAACGGCGCTCAGTCTTGGGGGCGCGCCTCTGCGGTGCGGGTGTTCTTGGAGCGGTGGCGTGGGGTCGGAGCGGGTCTTCGGAGCGCTTGGGCGGTCTCGCCAGGGGCGGCGGTCATGCCCGCAAGCGGGCTTGCCCGGGGCAGTACTTGGACGAGGCGGATCCAGGGCTGAGGCCGCCCCGCGCGGGCGGGGGCCGGCTCTCTTGGAGCATGTGTGTGGTCGGCGCATGTGGGACACGGGGCGCGGAGGTGTGACGTCGGTCCTCCGGACACTCAGCACGGAGAACTTGTCGGGGACCGCTGCGCCAAGCGCTGCTTGGGGTCAGGTGCGGAGAGGGTCGGAACCCTGCGCTAAAGAAATTCGGAGCTTCCGTCCGACTTGATCTCGCAGGATAGTCTACCTTGTAAGCCTTTGATCCGTCTGACTGCGTTTTTGGCCAAGGCAAACTCTAGTTTAACTGAGACACTCGAAGGTCCGCCGGCGGGACGAGGGCGAGGCTGTTTTTGTGGGATTGGCGCTTGGTTTTGATGGAGCTCGTTTGAACTGAATGTCGGGAGTTCGGGAGTGCGTGATCTGTTTGGCGATTGGGGGCTCTCAATCGACGAAGAGGAGGCTCCGATGACGGAGGAAAGACCGACGCCGCGTCGTGAGCGGATGGTCGAGGATATGCGCCGTCACGGAAGGGGCGCCAAAGCGCAGACAGCCGATATCCGTGCGATCGAGGACGTCGCCGGGTGTCCGAAGC
>JBCCWM010000552.1:0-2433 GCA_039193505.1 Pseudomonadota bacterium
GGAGACAGGCACCCTCTTCCCCGACAGCCACATCGAGGAGAGCGTGGGCGGGCAGGACGGCGGCTATTTCCGGGTCCTCAACGTCGAGGCGGAAGGGGGCATGAGCGGCGGTGGCCTGTTTCTGGAGGCCGACCCGGGCGGCACTGGCGATGCCGAGACCTTTTTCATCGGCACGCTCGCCCGCGCCGGCGAGATTGGCGATGTCGACTTCGTCGAGGCGACTTCGATCTCGAGCCAGTATGCCCTGATCACTGAGACGCTGCAGGCGGCGGGCGCCGATCCGGACGACATTCCGGACCCTGTGATCGTCGCAAGCGGCGGCGCGCTGTCGGGAACCTTCCTCAACGAAGAGATCTGGGGCAGTGCTGCGGCGGACGACATCGACGGAGCTGGCGGCGATGACTGCATTGACGCAGGTGCGGGCAGCGACCGGATCTCAGGTGGCGATGGGGCAGACATCGTCACGGGCGGCGCGGGTGCGGACACCTTTGCGGCCGGCGGGTATGGCGACGGCTCGGATGATCTGATCACGGATTTCAATCCTGACGAGGACACGCTCGAGATCGGTGGCGCGTTCGCGAGCGTCGAGGCGTTTCGCGCCGCGGCCGACACCATCGAGGGCACAACGGTCGTGGATCTCGGAGAGGGGGGCACCCTGACACTCTCGGGCGTGTCCCTGGAGGATGTGGACGACGCCAGCCTCTCGCTTGCCTGTTTCGTTGCCGGAACAAGGGTGATGACGCCGGCGGGCCCGCGCCCGGTCGAGGAGCTCCGTCCCGGGGCCATGGTCGACACGCCGCAGGGCCCCGTGCCCCTGCTTCGTGCGCTTGTCTCCGCTCCAACGGCGGACGTTGCCCCGATTGAGATCGGCGTGGGCGCACTTGGAGAGGCGTGTCCGTCTCGCCCCATCAGCGTTTCGCCCGCGCACCGCGTGTTGCTCACGGGTCGTCGCGCAGCTCTCCTCTTCGATGTGCCGGAGGTGCTTGTCGCGGCCGGTGACCTGCTGGGCCACCCGGGCATCCGAGAGCGCGTCGATCTGCTACCGGCGGTCTACGTGCACCTTCTCTTTGCCCACCACACGTTGGTCGAGACCTCCGGTCTTTGGTCCGAGAGCTTTCACACGGCCGACGCGACGCCCGAGCTTCGCGCAGAAATCGGCCGGCTGTTCCCCGATCGGCCGGAGCTCCTCAGCTCGACGGCGCCGGCCTACCCGGTCGCACATCCCGGCGAGGTTGGTGTGCTGTCACGCGGCCTCGCCACTTGCCCCGCCCAGATCGCTGCCATATAGCAAACTCCGTTTCACCTGAACGTTGGAGCTCGGCCATGGCACGCCGCCGCATGATCTACGAAGGCAAGGCCAAGATTCTCTACGAGGGTCCGGAGCCCGACACGCTGATCCAGTACTTCAAGGACGACGCAACGGCCGGCAACGGCGCCAAGCACGAAGTCGTTGAGGGCAAGGGCGTTCTGAACAACCGGCTGTCGGAGCATTTCATGAAGGGCATGAACGCGGTCGGCATCCCGACGCATTTCATCCGCCGCCTCAACATGCGCGAGCAGTTGGTCCGCATGGTTGAGATGATCCCGCTCGAAGTTGTGGTGCGCAACGTCGCCGCAGGCTCGATGTCGCGGCGCCTCGGCATCGAGGAGGGGACGGCCCTGCCCCGCCCGATCATCGAGTTCTACCTCAAGGATGACGCGCTCGGGGATCCGCTGGTGACCGAGGAGCACATCATCGCATTCGGCTGGGCCGCGCAGCAGGATGTCGACGACATGGTCAGTCTCGCGCTGCGTGTGAACGATTATGTCTCCGGCGTGATGTACGGCGTCGGCGTGCAGCTCATCGACTTCAAGATCGAGATTGGCCGCCTCTTCGACGGTGACTTCCAGCGCCTGATCGTCGCCGATGAGATCAGCCCCGACAGCTGCCGTCTTTGGGACATCGAGACCCGCGCCAAGCTCGACAAGGACGTCTTCCGCAAGGATCTGGGCTCTCTCACGGACGCCTACACGGAGCTCGCGAAGCGCCTCGGCGTCTTGCCGCGGAACGGAACCCATGTCGCCGGGCCAAAGCTTGTCCAGTGAGGGCGCGCGTCACCATAACGTTGAAGCCGGGTGTGCTGGACCCCCAGGGGGCTGCCGTGGCCGCGGCACTGTCGTCGCTCGGCTTTTCCAGTGTTGAGGGCGTGCGGCAGGGGAAAGTGCTCGACCTCGATCTCGCGCCCGACACGACCGAAGCGGAGGTGCGCGAGATGTGCGAGCGTCTGCTGGCCAACACTGTGATCGAAACCTACGAGATTGACCTCGGACCATGAAGACCGCGGTGGTCGTCTATCCGGGCTCGAACTGCGATCGCGACATGGCAGTCGCCCTGGAGGCAGTCGCCGGCAGACCGCCTGAGATGGTCTGGCACAAGAACACGGAGCTTCCCGA
>JBCCWM010000553.1:0-2408 GCA_039193505.1 Pseudomonadota bacterium
CGACACAAGGGGCCTTTCCCGTCCGAGGAGGCCGCGGAGACCCCGATCCATCCAGCGATCCGCGGCCACGAGACAACGTCCCGGACGGTCGGAGGCTGGCCGACAGCGGCGACCCAAGTCGACACACTGCCCGAGGATCGCTTCTCACCGACGGGCGACCGACCGCGATCACACTCGAACCGGGCTGGCGCCCAGACACACACCGTGCCAGACACTCCTAGCATGCATTGTGTGCACACCGGGGTTCGATCTGGGGACATCGCGGGCAAAGAACAATGCGAGGCAACGACATGAAGGCGACCTGGTCCTATCCGACCACTGTGCGGTTCGGTGCCGGCCGACTGGCCGAGCTCGGCGAGGCCTGTCAGACCGCAGGCCTCACCCGCCCGCTGATCGTGACCGATCGCGGTCTCGCCGATCTCGAGATCACATTCCAGGCGCGCGACGTTTTGAGCAGGGCCGGCCTTGCGCCCGGGCTCTTCAGCGGGGTCGATCCCAACCCGACGGACACAAACCTCGCCGCTGCGATCGAGGCCTACCGCGCAGGCGGGTATGACGGCGTCGTGGGCTTCGGCGGGGGATCGGCGCTCGATCTCGGGAAGCTCGTGGCGTTCATGGCGGGCCAGGCGCGGCCCGTTTGGGACTTCGAGGACATCGGCGATTGGTGGACACGAGCGAACGCTGCCGCAATCGCTCCGATCATCGCCGTGCCGACCACGGCCGGCACCGGCTCCGAGGTCGGACGGGCGGGGGTCCTTACGAACAGCGCAAGCCACGAGAAGAAGATCATCTTCCACCCCGGGATGCTGCCCGCCGAAGTGATCGCAGACCCTGAGCTCTCCACGGGCATGCCGGCGGCAATCACCGCCGGCACGGGGATGGATGCGTTCGCGCACTGCCTCGAGGCGTTTTGCTCCCCGCATTTCCACCCCATGTCGCAGGGGATCGCGCTCGAAGGCATGCGGCTGGTGCTCGCCAACTTACCGCGTGTCTATGCGGCGCCCAAAGATCTGGAAGCGCGCGCGCAGATGATGGCGGCAGCGGCCATGGGGGCGGTGGCCTTCCAGAAAGGGCTCGGCGCGATCCACGCGCTCTCCCATCCGATCGGTGCGCTGTACGGCACGCATCACGGCACGACCAACGCCGTCGTGATGGATGCGGTGCTCGCCTTCAACCGCGCGGAGGTCCAGGCGCGAATCGAGGGAGCGATGGGGTATCTCGGGCTTGCCGGCGGGTTTGATGCGTTCCGAGAGCATCTCCTGCGCCTCAACGCGACACTCGGGATCCCGCGCACTCTCACTGAACTTGGCGTGACCGCGCCCGATCTCGATACACTGACGGAGATGGCGCTCCGAGATCCGTCGGTGGGGGGCAACCCGGTCGAGATGACGCCTGCCGCCACCCGCGACCTTTTCAAGGCTTGTTTCTAGAGGCGGCGAGCTGCGATCGGAATGCGCCTTGGCGAGGTTCTGCCAGTGTCGGCGTGACCCCGCAGCGGGCCGCCGTAAAGCTTGGGCGGTTCACTGGCCGACGGGCACGCGGTGCGCCGCGGCCATGTCGGTCCGCACAAGCGTCTGGCCGGGGCAGGATTGCGCCCCGCCGCCGATGCGTAGTGAGGTTCTGGTCGGGGCGCACGCGCAGATCGCGGCCGGAGCAATAGACCAGGACGTGGAGTGCGTTTTTGGCCGCGATGCACACCGAGAGAAAACCCTCCACCGCTCTGCGTGCGCTCCTCGTTGTGGCCCAGGTGCGGATGACATCTTGGCGGGCCTGCTGCACCGGATCGGGCCTCAGCGCGAAGCGGGGCCAGCCGCGCCGGGTGTTTCGCGTTGGTGGAGCTGGCAAAGCCCGCCTGTGCATGCGACGCATCAACGCTTCGACAATCGAGATGACGATGAAGTCCTTCAGCGTCTGGCGGTCGCAGATGTCGAGCACTCGCGCGGTTCTCTCGATCCTCGCCGGGCTCGGGGGCGCGGGATGAGAGCCTCGGACAGCGCCATCGGGTCCTCGCTCGCGGTGCAACCGGGTTTCATGGCGCTCGCCGTGCGGGCCATGGCGCGGCCGAAGGCGCTCACGTTTTTGCTGAGCGCATGGGCCTCCTTGGGTGGAAGGCTCAAGATCGGGTGGATTTCTTGGCTGGCGCAGGCTTTGACGGGCTTTCGATCATATCCAAGCGAAGGGGCAGGGGATGGACGAGGCTGGCCCTAACGGCAGGGATCGGAGTTTCTACGAGTTGATCCAAAGAGCAGCCGGAGCAGGCCATCGTATGGAGTTCCCCCGGTTTCGTGGACACCCTTTGACTGAAGTGGAAAGGTGTTCAGATGCCACGAACAAGGAACCCGTACCCGGCGGCTTTCCGGGAGCAGATCGTCGAGCTGCATAGAGCTGGACGAAGCGCCGAGGACCTC
>JBCCWM010000554.1:0-2405 GCA_039193505.1 Pseudomonadota bacterium
GAGAACGGAACGGGTGACGACGCCAACTGCGATCACGGCCGCCGCTGCAAGAAGTCGCGAGGGCTCAACAAGCCCGCCCGTGGCCTCAGGCCAGACCACCATGGGCGCCGCGATGGCCGGCATCACCGCGACCGGCACGTAACGGAGCAGGCGGAGCGCCCAGAACGGCAACGGACGCGCGCCAAGAATGCCGAGAAACGAGAAGCGGATCAGATACGTGCCAACGCCGAGCACGAGGATCACGGCCCAGACAACGGCGTCAGGCATCATCGCACCAGGCCTCCACCAACGCCCCGGTCAGCATTCCAGCGACCCCCGCGACAATGATCCCCGTCCCCGGCGGCAGAGACACAAGGGCAAGGGACAGCGTCACGCTGACAAGCGCCGCCGCGATGTGGGGCAGCGTCCTGAGGTAGGGCGCAATCAGAGCGAGGAAGGTGATCGGAACAGCAAAGTCGAGCGCGTACTCCGGCGGGATCGCCGCGCCTGCGACTGCGCCGACATATGTGCCGGCATACCAGAGCGGGCAGATCGGCAGCACGCAGCCGAAGAAGAACGCCATCTTCTCCGCCACGCTCCACTCCTGCGCATCATCAAAGCGGCGGATCGAGACGCCATAGGCCTGGTCGAAGAGGAAATAGGCCGCCGCCATGCGCTGCCAGAGCGGCGCGCGCCCGAGATGCGGCGCCATCGAAGCGGAGTACATCGCCATGCGCATGTTGATCGCGAGCGCGGTGGCGAGGATCACCCAGACCGGAGCCGCCTCGTCCAAGAGCTGCACCGCGGCGAATTGCGCGGCGCCCGCGATGACCAGGAGGCTCATCCCCATCGTCTGCGCCAGATCGAGCCCCGCCTCGGTGGCCAGAACGCCGAAGATGAGTGCGAACGGACCGACCACGATCGTGAACGGAAGCCCGGCGAGAGCGCCTTGGACGTAGCGATGGCGGAGAGGCGGAGGCGTCATGTCACCGCGCCATAGCAACTCCCGCAGCCAAGCGCCAACGCCTTCTGCCGCCGGCGGCGCCCTTGCGTTTTGGGGGCGCCGATGCTCCTCTTGGCCCCGCAGAGGAGCCCCCATGCTGATCCGCCCAGACCCGAGCGACCCGCGACTGACCCGCCGCCTTGACGCCAGCGACGAGACCGGTGCGCTGACCGAGATTTCAGTCGTGGAGGAGCGCCCCCTCACCATCTATCTCAATGCGCGCGAGATCGTCACCGCGATGACCATCGGCGACCACCCGGAGTACCTCGCCGTCGGCTATCTGGCCAATCAGGGCATGCTGCCAGAGAGCACCTCCGTGACAGGCGTCGACTATGACGAGGAGGTCGCCGCGGTCGTTGTCCGCACCGCCGAAGAGACTGACTACGAGGCGAAGCTCGCGCGGAAGATCCGCACCTCGGGCTGTGCGGTCGGCACTGTGTTCGGCGACATGATGGAGGGGCTCGAGGGGCTGACGCTGCCCGACACCCCGGTCCGGGTGTCGGACCTCTATGCGCTCACCAAAACGATCAACACGGCGCCGAGCCTCTATCTGGAGGCCGGCGCGATCCACGGAACGGTCCTCTGCCAGGGACGCGAGGCGCTCGTCTACATGGAGGATGTCGGGCGCCACAACGCGGTCGACAAGATCGCGGGCTGGATGCGGCTCGAGGGCGTTGGGGCCGCGGACAAGCTTCTCTACACGACCGGGCGCCTCACATCGGAGATGGTGATCAAGACGGCGCTGATGGGGATCCCGGCGCTGGCCTCCCGTTCTGGCTTCACCGCCTGGGGCGTCGAGATCGCGCGCCAGGTGGGGCTGACCCTCATCGGCCGGATGCGCGGCGAGCGCTTTCTCTGCCTCTCGGGCGAAGGGCGCCTGATCCGCGACGCCCTGCCCCGCCACGCCGGGGAGGAGCCCGCCCGCCTCCGCCGCAAGGGCGCGCGCGGTGACTGAGCCGCAGGGTGCGACAGCGGATCAAGGCGCCATCACGCTCCGCTACCCCTACGAGGCTGGGTCGGCCTTGAAGGTCATGCGCGCCGCCGTCAGCACCAAGAGCCAAAGCCAATGGCGATGGGCCGTTCTGGCGATGGCCTTCGCGCTCGCCTACTGGATCGGGTCCCAAGCAGTGGCAGAGGTCCGATCGGACACGGCCTTCTTTCTGGGCGTGGTGCTGGCCCTCGGCCTCGTTGTGGCGGTGAGGGTCGTCGTCGCCGCACCGCTGAACCGCGCTATTGAGCAGGACTTTGCCACCGGCGGCGACACAAGTGTGCGCATCGACAAGAGTGGCGTGCGCGTGCGCAACGCCAATTCCGAGTTGTTCTTCCCCTGGACGGCATTTGACCGTTGGATCCCCATTCGAGGGGGCACGGTTCTCGTCTTCCGCGGGCCCTGGGGTCTCGGCGTGCCCGACACCGCGCTGCC
>JBCCWM010000555.1:0-2402 GCA_039193505.1 Pseudomonadota bacterium
CCTCTGACCCGGTACGACTTCGACGCGTTCCTGCGCTTCGGTGGCGGGCTCAAAGTGGCCGAGGTCTCGGGCGAGACGCTCGCGGCGATCGCGGAGCGTGGCAACCAGTTCACGGCCGAGACACTGGACGAGCGAACGGGCGACTACGTCCATGTGGCGGAGCTCGACCTCTCACCGGCCGAGACCTACCGCTTTGTCGTCAACGGTTGGACTGCGCTCAATCAGGAGGCCTATCTCGGCACGACCGATCTCGCCTTCGAAGAAGTTGAAGGCCTTGAATTGAAGGCCGTCGTGTCTGCGCATCTTGCCGCGACGTTCCCGGGCTAGGGGCCAGCCTCGACCAATGCGTCGATAAGGCGGCGGGTCAATTTTTTCTTTTGCCCCGTCCCGGGCCATACGGCGTAGACGCCGAGTTCCGGCGGCTTCCAGTCGGGCAACACATGAACGAGGGCACCGGACGCGAGCTCGACCTCCACTTCGCTCAAAGGCAGGCGCTGGAGGCCAATCCCCGCGAGGAGTGCAGCCTTTGCGGCCGTGACGCTGTCGACCGCGAGCCGAATCTTCCGTGGGACAAAGCTCGTCTCTTCCGTCCCGCGACGCAGCGTTATGGTGTCGGAGAGCATGTCGAAGGACACAAACTCCAGCGCCATAAGATCGTCGATGCCCGCGATGGAGCCGTGCTGGCTCAGATACTCGGGCGATGCGACGAGAACACGGTGAAACGTTCCGATCCGCCGGCTGATGAGGCTGCTGTCTGAGAGGACGCCGAGCCGGATCCCCAGATCGAACCCCTCGCGCACCAGATCAACAGGGCGATCGCTGCTGTGGAGCGACAAGGCGACCATCGGATGTCGGCGGGCGAAGGTCCAGACCGCTTGGTGGATTGCAGTGTTCACGCCGAACGCCGGCAATGTGATGCGTAGCGAGCCCGAAGGTTGGTCGCTCGTGCCCGACAAGAGGTCGAACGCCTCGGCCGCCGCCGCCACCATCCGCTGCGCCGGCTCGAGGATCGCCTGCCCCTCGGCCGTCAGCGCCATGGAGCGCGTCGAGCGATAGAAGAGCAATGTGCCCATCTTGGCCTCGAGCCGCGAGACGTGGTGGCTGACCACGGAGGTTGAGAGCTTCATCCGTCGCGCCGCCGCGCTGAAGCTGCCGGCATCGGCAACAGCGAGAAAGGCCGCAAGGCCGCGGTAGTCTTCTGCCATCTTTCCACATTATCGAAGAATGCTCACATCATCTATGGTATAATCGAAAGGACCGATAGCGTCTATCTGACATCCTGGGGTGGGCGCGCCGCGCGTCCGCCAGGACCCAGGGAGGACGCGATGATGAATGACTTGGACATGCCCGCTGTTATCAGCCGTCGACACATGCTGACCGGCGCGGGTCTCACACTCGGTGCAGCAGCGTTTCTTCGCGGCGCGCTCGCACCTTTGCCTGCACACGCTCAGAGCGGTGGGATGCTGCCCGGCCTTCTCACCAGCTTCTCGACCGGCGGTGTGCGCTTCCACACATACGTGTCGCCCGCCCCGGCGGTCCATGTCACGTCGCACATCGTTGAGTTTGACGATCAGCTCCTTCTCGTCGACGCAACCATGTTGCCCCAGACGGCAGCGGAGGTCGCGGCCGCCATTGCCGCGACCGGGAAACCCGTTGGGACGGCGATCCTCAGCCACGAGCATCCAGACCATTGGGCGGGCGCCGCTGCACTGCCGAATGTGAGCTTCGCGACCCTGCCTGCCATTCGCGACAGCATGCGGCGCGAGGCCACGGGCGGCGACTGGCCGGAACCCACAAATGTGCTCAACGGCCCCGATGTGGCGCCCGGCACAACGGAGATCTCCGGCGTCGCGGTGGAGTTCCGCCACTACACCGACACCGAGGCACCGGACATGCTGGTTGCTGTCCTTCCGGAGCAGAAGGTCGCGATCGTTCAGGACCTCGTCTACAACGGCGTCTACTTTGCGCCGGGCGTCGATCGGAAGAACTGGATTGCAACGCTCGAGGGTCTGCGCGACGACCCCGCCTTCGAGATCCTATTGGTCGGGCACGGCCTGCCGACCAGCCGCGGCGATCTCGACACCGCGATCGCCTATGTCAAAAAGATGGATGAGGTCATCGAAGCCTCCTCCGACCCCGACGCCGCGATTGCAGCGATGAAGGCCGCCTTTCCGGGGTACGAAGGGGAGTTCCTTCTGAGCCTGCTGCCCGAGTACTGGCCGAAGTAAAGCGAAGGCTTGAACAAGACCAGGTCCGTCTCCGCCTAGTGGTTTGACCGGTACAAAAGAGTCCGTCGTGGGGGTCCCTTGGGGCTTTGCGCGTGCGGCTCTGGCGCATGCGAAGTGGACTGTCCATCTCGGTCTCGGCAACCGACTTTCGGCGACTTGAGGCCGTCATTGCCG
>JBCCWM010000556.1:0-2377 GCA_039193505.1 Pseudomonadota bacterium
CAGACCCAGTCTGGCGTGAGAGTAAAGGCGGGCACATCCGGATAGCTCGGCATGCGCTCACGCCGCCACCCCGCAAGATCCGGGACAAGCACGTCATCTCCGAGGTGCAACTCCGGCTCATCAAGGATCCACCAGCCCCCCGGACCGCCGCGACCTCGGTCGAAGGGGCCAGCTATCTCGACGCCGAGGACCGACGCGGCGCGCGTATGAA
Organism: Pseudomonadota bacterium; assembly: GCA_039193505.1. GTDB lineage: Bacteria > Pseudomonadota > Alphaproteobacteria > Rhodobacterales > Rhodobacteraceae > Algicella. Next base: position 212 of record JBCCWM010000556.1, read on the forward strand.
AAGATGTTGGTCGCGGCTGCAGATGCAGACGCCCATCAAGAAGTTCCGCCACCACGTGGGGCGGCGCGTCGAGCACATCCTGATATGTGGCACCTGGCCGGATCTCGTGAAACGATCTGTTCAATGGTGATCCCTCCTTGTTCGAACATACCGCAAATCGTGCATCCCGGCAGCCCACTTCCCGATGGATCAAAGCGGGTTCTCTGGTCGCGGCATGTTGGTCAAGGTGAAGCGCCGCGGGTGTGCCGGAGGCTCCCGATCTTGAGAGGATGGGGTCATGACGGATGGAACGGGGAAGCGGGGCCGGCCGCAGTGTTCTACTGAGTTGCGCGAGCGGGCGGTGCGGATGGTGAGGAGGCGCTGTCCGCTCGCGCAACTCAGTAACGACGACCGTACCCGATCCCGCGCAGCCGTGCCCCGGTGACAAGGTGAACCGCGTCTTCAGCGCGCCCTCGCCAGGCCGACTGTGGGTGAGCGACTTCACCGACCTGGCAACCTGGCGCAGCTTCGTCTACGTCGCCTTCATTATCCATGCCTACGCCAGACGGACCGTCGGATGGCGCGTGAGTGGTCGTCCGACCGCCGTCTTCGTGCTGGACGCCCTGGAGCGGGCGATCCATGACCGCGGGCCGACGAAGGGTGCCGGGCTCGTCGCGCACTCGGATCGCGGTGCGCAGCACCTGACCATCAAGAACACCGAGCGCCTCGCCGAAATCGGCATCGAGCCGTCGGTCGGATTGGTGGGAGATTCACACGACAACGATCTCGCCGAGACGGTGATCGGTTTCTTCAAGACCGAACTCATCCGTCGCCGCGGACTATGGCGCTCGCTCGAACCGGTCGAATTCGCGACCCTCGAATGGGTGCATTGGTTCAACCATCGCCGCCTGCTCGAGCCAATCGGGAACGCCCCGCCCGCCGAGGCCGAAGCGGCAGACCACGCCCAGATGGACGCTATGGCCACCGCAGCGCACCTTAAACGAAAACGCCACGGGCACACCCGGGGCGCTTCATCGCTCCAGAGGGGGCATGTCTTACTTGATCGCGTAGTCGTCGAGCGACTTGCCGGCGTCGAGGCCTTCCTTGATCCAGACCGGCTGACGGCCGCGCCCGCTCCAAGTGAGCGTCGGATTCTCCGGGTGGCGATACTTCGCCTTTGGGGAGTTCGCCTTTGCCTTCGGTTTGCCGGAGAGATCGGCCAGCGAAAAGCCGAATTCCTTGGCTTTCGCCTCGACCGCAGCAAGGGCCTCTTTGCGCCGGTTCTCCTCGAATTCATCGATGGCTTTGGCAACCTGCTTTTGGAGCGCTTTCAGCTCGTCGAGAGAAAGCTTGTCGATCTTGGGAAGAGCCACGGGGTCAGTCCTTTATATTTTAGTTCAGGCGGTCTTTAAGCACGAGTTGGCTTCGGTTGGAAGAGAACCCAAGGAGGATGGCCGTCTCGGTAGGTTTGGTCGGTAAGTGCCATCTTCTCCGCTTAGAATCGGAGAGGCGTGTTTTCGACGTCGGTTACGTGACTCCCGCTGCGCATTTCCGGGCGTCGAAGGTTTGCAGACGGTGATACCTGATTTGAAGTGCAGAGCGGCGGTGGGGAGGACCGGTGAAACAAGTTCGGACGCCAGAGCGGCAAGACACAAAGCGTTGTAACCCGACAGGAGATCAGAACCCTTGCATGCGTCTTTTGCGCTTGCAGAAGGGCAAATAGTTATTTTCCTGATGTTGTCGTTTGTCGACAACCCCTGTCTTGCAAGAGAACCCGTGAGGAGGTTTGATCGAAGCAGGTGGCGGCCATTTGTCCGGCCTTTGTGCGCGGTGCGTCTGATCGCTGGCCCTGATGAAGTCCGTCTGCCGGGTCCTTGATCACGTTATCGGGCTCGAAGGCCCCGACAGCATCACTGGGTGTCCCCGGGCTTCGGTGCGCAAATCAGATTACCAGCTTTTGAGCCATAGCGTAGCGAGCCTCAGCCATACAAGGTCAACGAGCCCGGCCGCCATCGCATCTCCAGGGCGAAGTACCGCGTAACCAAGTGGCCGGACTACGACCGCGGTCTCGTGGACTGTGGCAACGTCCGTTTCTGGATCGCGGATGATGCCCTGGCGGCATGGCGCCCGCCGCCGCGCCGCAGCCGGGGCCGGCCGCTGCGGTACTCCGACCTGGCGGTCGAGACG
>JBCCWM010000557.1:0-2376 GCA_039193505.1 Pseudomonadota bacterium
CAGAGGGCCCGCGCGGCGCCGGCCACCTCCGCTTGGACGGACGAGTTGGAGAGTGAAGGCACGGTGGTCCGGGAGGGTGGCCACGGCAGCGCTTGACCGGTGGGCCGGGCCTCGGCGCGACGCTCTTTGAGGTGCCGGCCGGTGGGCTCTGGCGCTTTCACCGCGCCAATGGAGAGTTGCTGCCGGTTCTCGAGGCGCCCTTGGTGAAATCGTCCATTCATGCCCGATGCAGACGGGCCTCGGCAGACAAGCAACCGCTCCGAAGAGCCGCCCTGGCATGTCGTCTTCAGCGGCAGCGCCTCATCGTCGAACACCCGGATCGGGGTCACGGCATGCCGCAGGACCGCCAAAAAATCCCAAAGCGACCGCCCGCTTTGGGACGTTTTCACACGCGACTAGGGACGCGCCTCGGCGAGCAGCGTCTGAACCGCCGACCCGGCATGCGCGCGCGCCAAGGCGCGGAGCGGTCCGACATCGACCCGCGCCCCCTGGCTGAGAAGCCACGCGACAGCCTCGCGACGGTCGTTCTTGACCGCCAGCGCAAGCGGCGTCATCCAGTCATCCGCCCGCTCTTCGCCATCGCCGCGGAACGCACCGACGGATCGGTTCAACTGATCCGGATCCTCGGCGAGAGAGCGCTCAAGCTGGTCGATCTTGCCCCACTCGGCGGCCGCGAACATGTCCATCGGCAGCGCTTCCAGAACCGCGATGGCCTCCGCCTGGCGGGCAAAGGCCGCAAATCCGATGGGTTGGCCAAAGAACCTCCGGTCCCGCCGCGTCGGGTCGGCACCGGCGGCCAGAAGCCGCCTCATCGCCGGCACATCCCCCCGATAGGCCGCCTCATGGAGCGGCAAGCGCATGCCATCCGCATTGGGATCGAACCCCAGCTCGAGCATCAGCTCCAACGCGTCCGCGCGCCCCTGCGAGACGGCATCGCTGAGAAGCGTCGCCTGGCTCAGGCGTGCGAGAAGGTCCGGCTCCCGCCGAAGCGCCTCCGCCGCGGCCTCTCGATCCGCGTTGAGACAGGCGGCGGCGAAGGCATCCTCGCCCGTGAGCGGAGCGCGGACCGCGCCAGCCGCGGCCAGCGTCTCGGCAATCTCGGGATGCCCGACCAGGAGCGCCGCCTGGTAGAGCGGGCGCCCCGATGTGCGCCGGTTGGCGAAAAGGTCCGTGCCGTTCACGTTGCCCCCCGCCTGAATCAAGAGGCGCACCCGCGCCGCATAGCCGTACTGGATCGCTTGGATCAGCTGATAGTCGAGCGTTCCGACATCGAGCCCGCTCGGGTTCTCCGGCCACCGATTGGGGTGCGACGGCGCGAGGCCGAACTCCAACAGAAGGGACAGCCACTCATTGTCCGGTTCGAACTGCCGGTTGTAGGCCGCCTGCCGATCGTTGGGATCGGCCCCGGCCGCAAGGAGAGCACGCGCGAAGACTGCACAGTGGGGATGCTCCGGCTGCTTCACGGGGCCGAGCTCGCCATGCCCGAACACCCCGGCAAGTGCCGTGAACTTGCACTGTCCTTCCCACCAGAAATGCGCGTTCGGATCGGCACCACGCGCCAGCAGCACCTCTGCCGCCGGCCAGGACGAACGGCCCGGGAGGCGCGCATAGGCCGCGTAAAGAAGCGGCGGCCAAACCCGTGGTCCGCCCGGCGCATCGCGTAGCGCAGGGTCGGCCGCCACCATCCGCGCGACACCGACAGCGTCGCCGATCGCGGCCGCGACATGGACGCTCTGCCCAGCGAGCTCCGGATGCGCGGCGAGCAGGTCGGCGGCCGCGCGGAAGCGATCGGGCCCCGCATCGGGCAGGGGATCGTAGACGAGCGTCGCGAGCTCGAGAAAGCGGGCCTCGACGTCGCCAGCGCTCACTTCGCGCTTCAAGGCTGCCCAGCTCGCGTGCCCATGTTCCCGCGCGATGACGAGCTGCGCCTGCTGCAGTGTCAGGTCTCCCGCTGAGGAGAAATAGGGTTCAATCCGGCGGAGGGCCTCGGGATCGCCGGTGTGCACGGCCTTGAGCAGCGCCTTCGCGCGGTTTTTGGCCGACAGAAGGGTGAGGGGGGCGGTGGTCGCCATAGCAGTCCTCCTTTCACGCAATCCGGCATCCGCGCGCCCGGACATGAAAAGAGGTGGAGAGTACATCGCACCGTAATTCAGGTGGGCTGCCCCTTCCCGCGGATCGGATGCGGCCTGACCCGCAGGCGAATTGTGCCGCAGCCGCGCGAAGGTTGCAACCTGCGCGCCAGCCTTGACCGTCATTCCTGATCGATTTACTTGGTGTTTGGGCGCGCGGACGTTGGGCGCTCGGCTCTGGGAAGGATGGGGACATCATGCGCTGGCTCTTGGCCTTTCTCCTGGCACCGGTCCTGGCCGGCGCCGA
>JBCCWM010000558.1:0-2363 GCA_039193505.1 Pseudomonadota bacterium
ACACGGCCTTCAAGACGCGGATGCGCAGATCGAGGGAGAGGGCTTTCGACACGTCCGCCGGCCTCCTTCCCCGGCAGGCATCTCGACGCAAACCGCGCACCCGAGGGGACCCCCCGTGATCCAATCAGATGGGCTTCCGATCTAGAGGCAGTTGACCGGACGCGCACCACTCCCTAGATCTGGCGTTCAACCGCCGAGAGGACAGGAGATCTGGCGATGGCAACCGTGGCTGTGACCGACGACACCTTCGAGGCCGAGGTGGTGAAATCCGACATCCCGGTCGTGGTCGACTTCTGGGCCGAGTGGTGCGGCCCCTGCAAACAGATCGGCCCCGCGCTCGAGGAGATTGCGAGCGAACTCGAGGGGCGGGTGAAGATCGCCAAAGTCGATGTCGACGCAAACTCGAAGAAAGCGATGGAACTCGGCGTCCGCGGCATTCCAGCGCTCTTCATCTTCAAGGACGGCGAGGTGGCAGCCCACAAGGCCGGCGCCGCACCGAAGGCCCAGCTGCAAGGCTGGATCGAAGAGGCGCTCTGAGGCGCTGACAGCACGGTTCCCGGCGCGACGCGGGCACAGCTGGGGATCGGCGGCCCGCTCGGCCATGGCCGCCGGCCACTGGAAGTTCCAATCGGTCGAACGAGACCCGCCACCCGCGTTCGCTTGGGGCGCCAGTTCCGTGATCTGACCGCGCTGAACACCAGCGGCGTCCTCGACCGCCACCAAGCAAGTCTCTTGGGCACCGGCGCCACGTTGGCGATGATGTCGACGAGCGCCCCACCGCACCGGACGGACGGGTCGCATCGACCAAACCCCGTGGCGTGAGCCAGAAGGCGGTCTCAATCGGCGGTTTCTCTCGGGGAGCACGGTCGAAAATTGGAACGTCGGCCCGGTCACTGGACGCTGGACGCTGAACTCCTCAGGGAGGGCCCGGCGACATCGGAGACAAAACCGACCTTGCGCCCGCTCGCCGCTGACGGAGGATGCGCAGCGACGGCCCTTGGCGGAGACGATCGGCGCGGCGCGATCATACGTGATCGAGCGACCGACCGGCGGAGCGACGCCTCGGCGCTGTCGCAAAGCGCGAGACGGTGAGCGACGCTCGCCATGTGGTCGAGAGAGCCGCGAACGGTCTGTCGCTCGTGAAACGGCCGATCACAGCCCGACCGACCTCCGATCAGGGCTCGGTCGCCCTCCTGTCAGTTGCCAAACGCCCTCCATTCAAGGCCCGGCCGGCCTTCGGTCAATGCCCGGCCGGCCTCTGGATATCCGCGCGTCACGGTACGATGACCCGAGACCTGGCCTGCCTTGGCGATCCTGTGCGACCCACAAAGGCATCGCCTGCCTCATGAAAACCCACGCCCGGCGTCTCGGGAAACGCACCGGCCGCCGTCCTGGCCGGGTGCGGGACGGGACACGCGTCGTGATCCGGTCGACGCTTGTACGGCGTCGAAGTCGCCTGCCCGAACGGCGGTCGTGGGCGGGGCGATCGTCATCTATGCGCATCACCGTGAGATCGTCACCCGGCGCGCCGCCGCCGCCGACTTCGCCACCGCGGGCATCAGCAGCTCGGATGTACTCGACAAAAGGACGGAGGCCGAGAGCCGTTTCGGCACGCGCCCGCGCCCGCGCCCGTCGAGATGCCGTCCGCCACCGGCGCGCCCTACACTGCCGCCGATACCCGCCGGGTCGAAGTCCCGTTCCCCCTCATCCCGCGCGCCATCCTGGGGAGGAACCTTGCGTCCAGTTCCAATAAACGGGCACGGATCAGGCCGCGCGTGCCCAACCGCGCAGGCGTGTTGCACGGATGCGCCACGGCTGAGCGATGCGTCCAGGACGAGTGATGATCGACTATGTCGCAGCTCTTGACCACTCGGAGCGAGGGCCGGTTGTTGCGGATGACCAGCCAAATGTTCTCGACAAGTTGAGCTCCGGGGATCGAGGCGGCAGCGGCACGAGCTTGATGGCGCGAGCACGCCGGACATGTGCGAGCCGGCCTGGTCCGAAACCACTGCCGCCCGGGAGATGCGCCTGCATTTCTCCGGTGTCGGCAGACGGCACCAAAAGCGCCGCGCCGGTTTCCTGCTGCGGGCGGATCGCCCTGAAGAGCGAGGCAACGATCCGCCACCGGTCCGAGATCGATGGCGGGTGCGCGTGCGGTTCGCTGGTCGGGGGTCAGGCGGCAGCTGCGCATACCGGAGCATCCTGCGGGTCATTCCGAAGATATCCGGCCATCTACACCGGGCTATCCGGCCACCGGTGGCGAGCCGTCTTAAGGCCTGAGTGATTCGGTGTCATTCTGCGGTGCTGGCGTCATCTTTCCTGGTGTCTGTCTTCCATAAGGACTGGCCTTCGAGTTCGAGGCG
>JBCCWM010000559.1:0-2361 GCA_039193505.1 Pseudomonadota bacterium
CGAGGCCGATGTGGCTCAAGCCGGCGACACCGAGGATCTGATGGCCGCGCTCGCCGAGACCATGGCTGGGGTCGATGTCTTTGTCTCGAACGCCGCCTTCGCCCCGCCCGTGGCCGGGTTCGACGCCTATGTGAAGCGGGACTTTCTCCGGTCGATCGAATACACGACGTGGCCGATGGTTGCCTACACGCAGGCCATGAAGGCGACGTTTGGTGCCTACCCAAGATATGTCGTCGGTCTCTCCTCGCCCGGTCACCTTCGCTATCTGGAGGGGTATGACGCGGTTGCGATGGCCAAGTCGATGCTCGAGACGATGACAGCCTATCTGGCCCGCCATCTCGGGCCAGAGGGCGTCAATGTGAACACGGTTCGGGCAGGCTTTGTCGACACCGACGCGCTGGCGGCCGTGATCGGCGACGAGACGGTGGCCGCGCTCCGCCGGACCGCGCCCGAGCGGATCGTCCCGGTCGAGGAAGTGGCCAATGCGGTCCTCGCGCTCTGCTCCGGCCTGCTCGACGGCGTCAACGGGGCGGTTCTGCCGGTCGACCGGGGCTCCGTCTTTTCCGAGTCCATGATCGGCGCGCTCCGCGCTGCACCTTAGCTCAACCGACAGAAGGAGACCGAGACCATGACACGCGACGATGTGCTCGACGTCATCAAGCGACACTTCCTCGAGATCGTCGAGGACATCGAGGCCGATGACCTCGATCCGACCAAGTCGATGAAGGACTATGGCGCGACGAGCCTCGATATGGTCGAGGTTGTCTCGGCCAGCATGCGAGAGCTGAAGGTGAAAATCCCACGCTCGGAGCTCAACGAGATCACGAACATCGACGGCCTGGTCGATGCGCTCCTCGCCGCGGTCGAGGCCAAAGTCTGAGTGCGAGGGCGCATGTGATCGTCACCGGCGGGTCGAGCGGCATCGGCCTTGCCGTCGCACGTCTGTTCGCGGCGCGCAGCGCGGCGGTGACGTTGATCGCGAGGAGAGCCTCTGCCCTGGAGCAGGCCGCAGACACCCTTGCGGCGCTGCCGGGAGAGGTCGGGACCGTTGCGGCGGACGTGCGGGACGACGCAGCGGTCGCGGCGGCGATAAGGGATGCTGAGACGGCGCGAGGGCCGACCTCAGACCTCGTGACCTCGGCGGGATCCGTGCGACCGGGGCGGTTTCTGGAGCTGTCGCCCGACGAGTGTCGGCGGCAGATGGACGTGAACCTCCACGGCACTGTTGCTGCGGTGCGGGCCGTCTATCCGGGCATGGTGGCGCGGGGGACGGGGCGGATTTGCATGATCGCATCGGCTGCAGGGCTGCTCGGGATCGCAGGGTACACGGCCTACGCCCCGAGCAAATTTGCGGTGCGGGGCTTCGCTGAGGCGCTCAGGATGGAGGCGCGCGGCGCAGGCGTGCGCGTGTCCGTCTGCTACCCGCCCGACACCGACACACCGCAACTGGCGGAAGAGACACCTTTGAAGCCGCCTGAAACCAAGGCAATCACCGGCGCTGCGAATGTGTGGCGCGCGGAGGACGTTGCGCAGCTGATCGTGCGCGGTATGGACCGCGGGCATGCCCGCATCTTCCCGGGGCTGGAGGTCGCGGCGCTCGCGCGCCTCGGCCCACTCCTCCAACCGCTCCTCGACTGGCACTTCGACCGTGTCGTGGCGCGGGCTCGACGCTAGGTCGTAGCACCACAAGAGGGAGCCCCCGAGGTCCGCGGTCTGGTCCACCCTCTTCACTCGAGTAACTTCCGATGCGACGCCATGAACAGAGCGATGAAGAAGGGGCACTCATCCCGCCGCCCCTGCCGGAGAAGCCTGGAGCGTCCTCCGGCTGGACAACCGTCGCGTGATCGACGCCGTCCTTCGGCGGTTCCGCTGTGGCGCATCCTGGCGCGATTGGCTGGAGGCTCTAAAACGGATGAGTTCGGTGGCGGCAGGCCGGAATCATCAACCGGCGTCTAGAGGCTGCGTCAAAGGCTTGCGACAGCGACACCGCGACAACCGACGGCTCATGCGGGCGCGTCCGCCAATGCGCCACTCGCCCTTGGTCCGCGCGACACTGGCGGATGGCGCCGCCCCAAATGGAGAGCGGGCAAAGGGGCATGGGACCGTCCAGGGGCGGTCCGACCATTGCCCGGCAGGGTATTGCGCAGCTAGGTCAGGAGAGCTCGCGCTTGTCGATACCGATGGGCGGCCGATGTGTCGGCGCCGAAGTAAAAGTCCTCCGGGTCGCCGGTTGGAAAGGGGCGGCGGCTGTTGCGGTTCTCTCCAAGACCGGGGAGAGCGGATGATGACAGGAGAAGATGTCATGGAGTCAGGGTGTTGCAGCGGCACGGCGTGTCGATCTGCGGGGGTGCGCGTGGGCCG
>JBCCWM010000560.1:0-2336 GCA_039193505.1 Pseudomonadota bacterium
CTCCAGAAGGCGGCGCGGCATCTCGGTCGCCAGGGCACCTGGGGCGAGCGGCACGCCCTCGGCGCCGAGCGCCGCTGCAAGTTCAGAGGCTCGCCAGCCAACCACACGGAGGCCTGGGTGCCGCAAGTCGTCCGGGGGTGCGGTCGGGTCGACCATCCGGGGTGGGCCCTCCGCAAGACCGGAGCGGACCACCTGGATGTAGGCCGCCTCCTGCGGCGCTTCGACCGAGACGACCTCAACCCGATCTTCAGGGGCGGCACTCGGATCATGGATCAGCTCAAACGTCGTCAGGCCGATGGCCGGTCGGCCGAGCCCGAGGCTCACACCACGCGCGAACGCCACGGAAATGCGGATGCCAGTGAAGTTTCCAGGACCCGCGCCGCACGCAATGGCATCAAGGTCAGTCCACCGGGCGTCGGCGCGATCCAACAGACCTTGGAGCACGTCGGCCAAACGCTCAGCCTGGCCACGGGACATCTCTTCGTAGTGTTCGGCGACGAGGCTGTCCCCGTCCCCGAGCGCCGCTGCTATATGTCGGCGCGACGTGTCGAAGGCCAGGATGAGCGGGCGCTTACGCGGCAACCGGGCGGACTTCGGTCACCTCGGGGATGTAGTGGCGGAGCAGGTTCTCGATCCCCATTTTCAACGTCATCGTCGACGACGGGCAGCCCGCGCAGGCGCCCTGCATGTGGAGATAGACAACGCCGCGATCAAAGCCGTGGAACGTGATGTCGCCGCCATCCTGAGCGACCGCTGGACGCACCCGCGTGTCCAGCAACTCTTTGATCTGGCCGACAATGTGGGCATCGGGGCCATTGTGCTCGGCATGGCCGACCGTGCCCGCGTCGCCCTCCATGACCGGCTGGCCGGATTGGAAATGCTCCATGATGGCGCCGAGGATCGCGGGCTTGATGTGGGTCCAGTCGGTGGGATCTGACTTGGTGACCGTCACGAAATCGGGGCCAAGGAACACACCGCTGATGCCCTCAACCGCAAAGATACGCCGCGCGAGGGGAGAGGTTGCAGCGGCCGCCTCATTCGGAAAATCGGCCGTGCCCGTGCTCAGCACCGTTGCACCGGGCAGGAACTTAAGCGTCGCGGGGTTCGGGGTCGCTTCGGTCTGAATGAACATCTCGGTCCCTCCGTGCTTGAACTTCGTAGATCGTCGGCGGAGAGGCAGATGTCAAGAAACTTGGAAAGATTCTAAGGTCTGGTCAGGAGACGGCGACAATCGCCTCCTTCGAAAGGCTGCCGGGCACGACGGTGATCGGCACCGGCATGGTGCCCGAGCGTCGGCCGACAAGTTCCGCCACCAAGTGTCCAGGACCATCTCCTTTAGCACCGGCGCCGAGCACGAGAACGCCGATCTCGCGGTCGGATTTGATGTGCTCAAGGATTTCATGGACTTTGTCTCCCTCTCGGACGGCCAGTGTCGGTGTCACGCCCTCGACCTTCTCCATCCGGTCTCTGAAAACCTCAAAGTGCGCTTCGATCTTCTCGCGGGCTTCGGCTCGCATAACCTCGCCGACGCCGATCCAGTGCTGGAACTCCTCCGGTGCGATCACAGCCAGGATCTCGACGCCGCCGCCGGTTTTCGAGGCGCGGATTGCGGCGAACCGCATGGCGTTCAGGCACTCAGGGCTTTCGTCGAGAACGACCAGGAACTTCCGCATGCGCTCCTCCCATCTGCGCTGAAACGACCCGAGTGTGAGCGAGACGCCCCCAAAAGGGAAGAGCATGGGTCATCCCCGGATCGGCCGCGCTCCCGACTGGATCGCGGCGTTGTCCGCGTAGACCCGGACCACGCGGTCGATCAGCCTGCGCATGGGCGCGCGGTGCCGATCGCCGTCATGCATGACCACATACTGGGTTTCGGTGAGGTCCTCGACGATGGGGCCGGCGCTGGCGAGGGTCGGACCGCAATCGCCGATCACGGAGGGCATCGGACCGATTCCGGCGCCGGCCCGGATCTGGTCAACAGAGCCCGCCTCCACCGGGTGGTCCGCCGTCGCGCGATCAACGGCGTCCTTTGATGGTACCGGACCGGCGCATCCTGGCGCGATGTGCCGGTACGGTGCGGACCACTTACCGCGCTATGCAACGGCTGCACTCGGTGGCGGCAGGCAAGTGTCTCGACGCTGCGTCGAAGGCCTACGACGCCGACATCGTGACGGTCGACAGATTCTGCCCGCGCGTCCGCCATCAGTCCGAGCGACACCGGCGGATTGCATTGCTCCAGAAAGGGCGGGGATGGGGGCCTGGGACGGTCCGGGGGCGGTCTGACCATTGCCCGGCAGGGCATTGCGCAGCAATGCTGCGAGAGGGACCAAGATCCA
>JBCCWM010000561.1:0-2291 GCA_039193505.1 Pseudomonadota bacterium
CGTCGCTGCCAGTCTGAAGATCGGAAAGAACTGCGCAATATACTCATCCGGCGCACCTCACCCCTCGGATGGGCGTATATCCTGCGCACCGGGGAGTGAAGGTGGCGACATCCGCGCTTCTAAACTCGCAGCGTGCTTGTCCGCCCCACCTATGGGCGCGCCACTTGTCCGAGATACGTGATCCGCCGGAGCACCCACTCGAATGGTCCCATGGCAAACCAGGTCCGCCACAGTGCAAGCGCAAGGATCAGCCCGATTGTGACCGCGAGTGCGAAGAGCACAGCAGCGCTCGGCCGCACCGCATCCCAGAGGCCGAGCCCATAAGGTGCAAAGACCGTCGCAAGGATCAGCGACTGACCGAGATAAACGCTGAGGCTCGCCCCACCGGCGGTGAGAACCCAGGCCATGACGCGCCCGGGCGGCCGAGCGACCGCCGCGATGACCCCAAGGTATCCCATTGTGGCAAGCGGTGCTGCCGCCAACAGCAACACAGTCCCCAAGCCGGTCTCGCCAAGAGCGATGAGCCCAGCGCCGATCAGACTGACCGCGACACCCGGCCCCAGGCACCACCGACGCGCCCGCCTCCAGAGCGGGTGATCCGGAGTGTCGATCAACCCGGATTTGACTGCCGCAAGCCCGATGGCAAACCAACCGAGCGCCGTCGGTCCTTGCAGCACCAGAAGATAGGGAAAGGTCGCGAAGAAGGCGATGGTGCGAAACAGGGTCACTTCGAGAAACGTGCCCCCGGTTAGGACCTGTCGCTCGATCTCGCCGAAATCGTCAGGCGGCGGCGCCACCAAGATGACCGACGACATGACGATCTGGACCAGCAGGAGCCCCGCCGCCAACCTGAGGAGAGCACGGACGGTCCAGCCGCGAATGAGAAAGAGGAGCGCCCCTGTCAGAGCGTAGAGCACCAAGATGTCATAGGCGAAAAGCAGACACCCATGGCCAAGTCCGAGAGCAAAAAGGCCGAGCATTCGGTTCCGGTAGAGCGGTCCGAAGCCCAGTCCCCGCCGCTCCGCCGCGCGCATCTGAAACGCGAGCCCAACGCCAAACATGAAGGAAAAGAGGCCATAGGTTTTGAAGAAGGCCAGGCCATCGACGAGCCACACAACGACACGGTCCAGGGGGCCGAGGGTCGACGCAGCCGAGAACCCACCCGCGAGGGGATAGGCCATGCCCTGGACGTTGACGACGACGATCCCGAAGAGAGCGAAAAGCCGCAGGTAGTCCGGCATATACGCCCGCTCCGGCATCTCATCCTCCGCTGGTCCGATGGCAACAGTCTAACGGCCGCCTCACCCTCACGCAGACCCATAGCCCGGCGCACTCAAAATGTGCACGGCACATCGCCTGGCCGAAGGACAAGCGCACGAGGGACGGAAACAGCGTGTCCACGGAACCTTCTCGCCGCGCTATGTTCAGGAAGGAGGAACTTCCATGAGACGACGACCGACAGCGAAGACGGCCTCGCCGAGTGTTGCAGCAACCAAGCTGGCTCCGCGCCTGCGCGGTCCGGGCTGGCCAGGGGACATGGCCGAAGCGCGCCCGGAGCGAGACCTGGACCGAACCGGCTCCTGCGCGTGACAATGGCGGTTCGAGGTTAGAGGACGCGTGGCCGCATCGCGGCCGCGTAGGTCTAAAAACGGGCGTCCAGGATCCCAGGAACCGGTCGCCGATCAACAAGAGCCACCCGCAGACGAACCCGCCCGACACTTTTGAGACGATCGACGCAGTGGCGCGGACGCACCCCGCCGACGGCTGCATCCGGCACGAGGCCATGCAGGCGCTGGACGGCATTCGTGTGTCGTTGGTCTGGATCCAGATGATTCAGCATGGTCGCAATCGAGAGGGTCTGTGGTCCGAGCGACACCGGCGACGGGCTCGGGACCAAGACCGACCGCCGGTGCGCGTCCCAGGCGCCTAGTGCCGAGAAAGCGATCGAGATCACCGCTGAGCAAGCGGCCTTCCTCGAGACGCTGTCCCCCTGCTCCGGGGAAAGGCCCGTGGACACAAGCGCCCGGGGCGACCTCCTGTCAGCGTCTTCGTCGGCAACCTCAAATCTGTGGGCTAGCATGCCTCCGTGCGGCGGTCGGGACCTGTCGCTCCGACACCTTCGGCGTGCCTCCATATCTCCAGGCAGCCGGCGTTTGCCATCGGGTCTAGGGTCAGGACCCATTGATTGGGTCTCAGACTTCTGATTCAGTGCTCGAAAACGAGCGGTGACATGAGCAACCTTTTCTGGCTGACGAACGCGCAGATGGCGCGTCTTGAGCCCTACTTCCCAA
>JBCCWM010000562.1:0-2290 GCA_039193505.1 Pseudomonadota bacterium
GCGCTCTTTCTCGGAGCGGCCCCGCGCCGCGCTAGCGCAGCATCGGCGGGCGGGCATCCTGCCAGGCGCCCTCGGCCTTGGCCGACGCGACAGCAGCATAGACCGCCGACATCGACCGGAGGCCGTCCACCGCCTGTGGGAAGAGCGTCGCAGCGGGGTCAGGCTCGATGCCGCGGCGCGCGGCACCGATGACCTCGGCCAGATCGACATAGATGTTGGCCACGGCCAGCGGAAATCCCTCGGGCGAGCCGATGACGACCCGGCTGAGGCGCTGGGCATCGGCGGTCAGCCCCGCCTCGCCCTTCTCGACGATCTCCGTCCGTCCGCCGAGGCGCTGGAGATAAACCTGGTTCGGCTGCTCCTGGGCCCAGCGGAGTGCGCCGGTCTCGCCGAAGACCTGGATGTCGAGCCCGTGCTGGCGCCCGATCGCGACTGTCGACGTCCAGAGGCGACCGACCGTGCCGCCCGCCATCCGAAAGTTGACCATCGCATCGTCCTCGAGCGCTCGACCCGGCACGAGGGAGGCGAAATCGGCGGAGAGCTTCTCAACCTCGTCGCCCGTGATGAAGGACGCGAGGTGGAGCGCGTGGATCCCGCAATCTGCCATCTGGCCGGAGACGCCGGCCGCCGCCGGATCATACCGCCAGCGCACGCGCGGATTGTCGGCATCCGCCGCATCCGCGTGATGCCCGTGCGAAAAGTTGGCGACAACCAGCCGGATCTTCCCGATCTCGCCCGCCGCGACGAGCGCCCGCATATGGCGCACCATCGGGTAAGCTGAGTAGCAGTAGTTAACGGCACAGACCCGCCCGCTGGCCTGGGCCACGCGGACAATCTCCTCCCCCTCCTCGACGGACATCGTCATCGGCTTCTCGCAGAGGACGTGGAACCCCGCCTCCAGAAAGGCCTTGGTGATCTCGAAATGCGTGGCATTGGGGGTCGCGACCGTCACGAGATCGATCCGATCCTCGCGCGTGCGCTCCCCCGCCAACATCTCGCGCCAGTCGCCATAGGCGCGGTCGTCCGGGACGCCGAGAGATTGTGCATAGGCCCGGCCCTTCGCCGGATCGGCGTCGAGCGCGCTGGCCATGAACGCAAAATGCCCGTCGGCCAGCGCGCCAAGGCGGTGGGCGGGCCCGATCTGGCTGCCCTCACCGCCGCCGACCATCCCCCAAGAGAGTTTCGTCATGGCGCAAGCTCCTCAAAAGCCGATGGAGGCTAGATAAGCCCGGTTCGTGCGCGCATCTCCGAGCGGATCGGTGCCCTCGAGTGTCGGGTCGCAGTCCTGCTCGACAGTGCACCAGCCGTCGAAGCCTGCGTCTAGGAGGATCTGGCGGACGCGCGGAAAGGCGACATCGCCGTCCCCGAGGTTGCAGAAGATCCCCTGGCCGCATGCCTCGTAGAACCCAGTGCCCTTGGCGATCACATCGGCCTTCACGTTCGGGTCGATGTCTTTGAAATGCATGTAGGAAATCCGTCCGATATGCCGTTCCATAAAGGCCACCGGATCAAATCCGGCATAGGAGTGGTGGCCGGTGTCGAAGCAGATCTTGAGGATCTTTTCGTCGACCTCGTCAAGCAGTCGTTCAAGCTCAGGCTCAAAGTCCATAAAGCCCGCAGCATGGGCGTGGATGCCGACAGTGAGGCCGTACTCCTCTGCTCCGATCCGGGCGACTGTCGCGAGGCGGTCGCGATAGGCCGCCCATTCCGCAGCGTCCATCTGCTCGGCGGCCCCGGCCCGGCCGGCTGTCGGTGCGCGGCGGGGCGAGATCGAGTCGATCAGGACAAGGTGGTCCGCCCCATGGGCTGTCAGCGCCTTGCAAGTTCGCACCGCGCCATCCATCACGTCGTCCCATGCGGCCGGGTCGTGGAACGGGCGGAAGACGACACCGCCGATCAGGGTCAGCCCGTGTTCGGCGAGCGCATCGGCCACTTGCGGCGGGTCCTCGGGCATGAAGCCGACCGGGCCGAGCTCGATCCCCGTGTAGCCCGCTGTGGCGGCCTCCCGCAAAACGTCCCGCCAGTCGGGATTGCGCGGGTCGTTCGCGAACTCCACACCCCAGGAGCAGGGGGCGTTGCCGATTTGGATGCTCATGAGGGGTCCTCGTTGACAGAGCGCCACGCGCCATCGGCGGCAGAGCGGCGTGCAGTGGCCGCAACCTCCGCCACCGCAAGGCCGTCGCGGAACGTTGGCCAGACAGGCGCGCCGGTGTGGATGGCATGCAGAAAATCGCGCGCCTCGATGATGATCTGATCCTGGTAGCCCGTGCCATGCCCCGGTCCCTGGCAA
>JBCCWM010000563.1:0-2274 GCA_039193505.1 Pseudomonadota bacterium
CAGCGCGACGATCACAGTGGACCTTCTGGAGAGTGCGGCGCGCAACGTGTCCGTGGATGAGGTCCTGGACGCGTGGCGCGATGCCGCTGGGCCATTGCCCGATGTGGTGCAGGTCAGCTTCTCCCAGGCGCAGCTCGGTCCGGGTGGGCTCGACATCGATGTGGAGATCTTGGGCCGGGACATCGCAACGCTCGAAGTGGCAGCGAGCCGGCTGGTGGCCGAGTTGCTCGCGCGCGATGACGTCACGGAGGCCTACCAGGACCTCTATGGCGGGCGAGATGAAGTGCAGATCCGCCTCAATGAGTATGGCTATTCCGTCGGTTTGACGCCGCAAGCCCTCTCCGCCCAACTCCGAAATGCGTTCCAGGGCTCGGAGACCGACAGCTTCCGCCAAGGCGCGAGTGAGCTCACCGTGCGGGTTGAGCTCGCGGACACCGTGGCGAGCTTGACGGAGTTGGAGCTCTTCCCCGTTGTCCTCAACGGCGGTGTTCAGACGAGCCTGGTGAGCGTTGCGGACCTCACTACAACGGCGAGCTACCCGACGATCACCGCGAAGAACGGTCAGATCGTTGCGCGGATACAGGGCAAGATCGACCGTGCGGCGACGACCTCCACCGCGATCTCGCGCGTTGTCACGGAGGAGCTCGGCCCGGCACTGATGGAGGACATCCCAGGTGTCGAGATCCGGATCGGCGGCGCAACGGAGGAGCAACAGGCCTCCCAAAGCTCCATGCTCTCTGCGCTCCTCCTCGGCCTGGTCGGGGTCTACATGGTGCTCGCCTTCCAGTTTCGATCCTACAGCTTGCCGCTGGTTGTGATGGTGTCGATCCCCTTCGCCCTCATCGGGACGATCCTCGGCCATTGGGCGCTTGGCCTTGACCTCTCAATGCCGAGCTTCATCGGCTTCGCGTCGCTCGCCGGGATCGTTGTGAACAATGCAATCCTGTTCCTCACCTTCTTCCAGAACCATCTTGAGGGCGATGACCATGTCGCCGCGGCGCTCGAGGCCGTGCGGGCGCGGTTCCGTCCTATCATCCTGTCGACAACGACGACTGTGGCGGGGCTCTTGCCGATCTTGGCGGAGACAAGCCCGCAGGTGCAGACCCTCGTGCCGCTCGTCGTTGCCGTCGCCTTCGGCCTTCTGGCGGCGATGGTGATGGTTCTGTTGGTCGTGCCCTCGGTGATCGCGATCTACTTCGACGTGGCGGGCGTCCGACGCTGGATGTCCCGCTTCGCCGCGGCTTAAGCCGTTCCATCGTCAGGGCGAAGCGGCTCGTGCGCCCGCCCCCTGAACCCGTCCCCGGAGCTTTGCTCACAGGCGGCCCTTATGGCGCCGATGTCCAGGCGAGCATGATGGGGTGTGCGGCGGTCGGACGGCGGTGTGGGCCGCCGGTGTCGACGATCGAACTGCGCGGCTGTCGCTACGGTCGGGCGGGATCGCGTTCGCGGAACGAGGTCGGACTTGCCTGAGCTGGCGGCGCTCTCGATCGGCGTTGCTCCGTGCTGCATACCGGGTGGATGTGATTCTGTTTCATGAGCTTGACCTCCGCTTTGCGCGCGATTGTCCGCATGGAATTAAGGTGCTCAATACCGATGTTTGCCCAGACCGAAGATCTCCCGGATCTGCGCAGTCCTTCCGCGCCGCCCGCAGGGAGAGGCGCACTTCAAGGTACGATAGACTGATCCGGTCTCATCGTCGGGGCTCTCAATCCCGCATGCGGGTGGCACATTTGAGCAGCACGCAGCGGACCGCCGACGGTGCCTGGGGGCCACGCGCGAACAGTCAACCGCTGCCAGCTGTTCTCGGATCACGGGGAGATCCGCGTCTCGGCCGCCTGTTCGGCAGGGGTGAGCCGCG
The DNA here is from genome assembly GCA_039193505.1 of Pseudomonadota bacterium. Taxonomy (GTDB): domain Bacteria; phylum Pseudomonadota; class Alphaproteobacteria; order Rhodobacterales; family Rhodobacteraceae; genus Algicella. Next base: position 1,859 of record JBCCWM010000563.1, read on the forward strand.
GGTCTCGATGGGCGTGCGGATCACGCGGTCGAGTCTTTCACGGCCGTCGGTCTGTCGATCTCCGTCCGGATCTCCTGGGCCGACGGCCAAAACCGAGGCGGCGTCCTCCCGGGTCCGGCGAAGGCCCCGGCGATCAAGGGGAGTGCTGGCCCGCGCGCCGTCGAAGGTCCCTGGCGGTCTCAACGGTCCCAGGGCCGTAGACGTTGCGACCTCCACGCGGACGGTCCAGGAGTGGACAGTCAGTGGGTGGCGGACAGGATGGACGCGATGGGTCTATCCCGCGATCCGGTAGCATGCCGACGTGATTGCTTCCGGGACGACCGCCCGCCAACGGCCTCTCGCGATCGGAGGGTCCCGCATGCCTCGGGTCCCGAGCTCAGTCACACTCGAAAACCGGACCGTCGCCCCTCGGTCTC
>JBCCWM010000564.1:0-2261 GCA_039193505.1 Pseudomonadota bacterium
AGGCATCACCGCACTCACGAGCCGCGGCATCGAGAGCCTGCAGGAGTTCATCGCCGACGTCCGAACTCGGGAGGGCGGCATCCGGCAGTTCCTCCTCGGCGACGGCTGCGAGCCAGAGACGATCGAGCGCATCATGGCCGCCGAGCCGCGGTAACAACCGAGCGGTTACGCTGGAGGGGAGGTGCATCGCGAAAGTGGTCCCGTCAGGCGTCTGGCCTGTTGGGCGGTGGGTGTTCTCTTGAGGGATGCACTGGGGATGTGCGCAGAGTTGCCAATGTGTTTCTGGGGCGCGGTTGGCCGGCCCTGGGCCAACAGCCCGCGAACACAAGCGCCCGTCGGCGGTCCGCAGCGCCTCTGCTGCTACGCGCCCCACGCGAAACACTTACAGGACAAAGGAGTGAACCCGCCATCCACACAAGCCATTGTAGAGCAGGTTAGAGTTCAAGCACCAAGAACGTCGGCCAGACATGACGCTGCCCTTGGACACGAGGCATCAAGCTCTGGGCATGCGGCAGCACCGTCGTTGGCCTTGTGTCGGACCGAGTGCTCACCTACCGCTGTCGCAAACGCGGCAAGGGGGGCGTCAGCGCCAGGTCAACGCCTCGCTGCAGCGGGCACACACGCTGGGATGCGGGTGGGCGCCGACGTCTGGCAGGATCTTCCAGCAGCGCTGGCACTTCTCTCCGTCGGGCCGTTGGAAAACGACACCGATCGACGGATCCTCGAGCCGAAAAGCATCGTCCTGTGGCTCGCGCTCGACCACGGTCAGGGCGGAAGTGATGCAGACTTCCGCGAGATCTAGGTCGCGGATGGAGGCCGCAAGCTCCGGGTCCGCGATCTCGACCAGCGGTGCGGCCTCAAGGCTCGAGCCGATGACCTTGTCGCGCCGCTCCACCTCGAGCGCCGCGGTCACGACGCGCCGGACACGTCGCACCGCCTCCCACTTGGACGCAAGCGCTGCGTCGCGCCAGTCCGTCGGGGTCACCGGGATGTCCTCGAGGTGGATCGAACTCTCCTCCCCCGGGAACCGGGCGAGCCAGACCTCCTCCATTGTGAAGACGAGGATCGGCGCAAGCCAGGTCGTCAGTCTGTGGAACAAAAGATCAAGAACCGTGCGGCAGGCCCGCCGCCGGAGGCTCGATGCTGCGTCGCAGTAGAGCGCATCTTTCCGGATGTCGAAGTAGAGCGCGGAGAGATCCACAGTGCAAAACTGGAACAGGCTCGAGAAGACGCTCTGGAAGGCGTAGCGGGCGTAGCCGTCGCGCACCTCCGCATCGAGCTCCGCCAGCCGGTGGAGGACCCAGCGCTCAAGCTCCGGCATCTCAGAGGCCGGCACCCGCTCCGCCGTGTCGAAATCGGCAAGATTGCCGAGGAGGAAACGGAGCGTGTTGCGGAGCCGACGATAGCTGTCAGCCGTCCCTTTCAGGATTTCGGGCCCGATCCGCTGATCCGCGGTGTAGTCCGATTGCGCGACCCAGAGGCGGAGGATGTCCGCGCCATACTGCTTGACCACATCCTCGGGCGCGATTGTGTTGCCGAGGGATTTGGACATCTTCATGCCCTTCTCGTCGAGGGTAAAGCCGTGCGTCAGCACCCCCCGGTAGGGCGCCCGGCCCTGCGTGCCGCAGGACTGCAGCATCGAGGAGTGGAACCACCCCCGGTGCTGATCCGTGCCCTCGAGATAGAGGTCCGCAATGCCGTCCGCCGCGCCATCCTCGCGGTCGCGGAGGACAAACGCATGGGTCGAGCCGGAATCGAACCACACATCGAGAATGTCGAAGACCTGTTCATAGTCTTCGGGCGTGTGGTCATTGCCGAGGAACCGCTCTTTCGCGCCCTCTGCATACCAGGCATCCGCCCCCTCAGCCTCGAACGCCGCCTCGATGCGTGCGTTGACCGCCTGATCTCGCAGAAGGAAATCGGGATCGGCGGGCTTCGCGCCGCGCTTCACAAAACAGGTCAATGGCACGCCCCAGGCCCGCTGACGCGAGAGCACCCAGTCCGGCCGCGCCGAGATCATTGAGTGCAACCGGTTCCGCCCGGTCTGCGGTGTCCAGGTGACCAGCTCGTCGATCGAGCGGAGCGCCCGCTCGCGGATCGTGGTCCCATAGGTGTCGTCACCGCCGACCGGCACATCGATGGCGGCAAACCATTGCGGCGTGTTGCGATAGATCAGCGGCGCCTTGGACCGCCAGGAATGCGGGTAGGAGTGGCGGATCTTGCCGCGTGCCAGAAGCCCGCCGACCTCGACGAGCTTGTCG
>JBCCWM010000565.1:0-2258 GCA_039193505.1 Pseudomonadota bacterium
AACCCGCAATCGGCCTTCCAGATCACATCGTTCGTCTTCTCATCGGCCGTGTGCGGCGCATGGTCCGTCGCGATCATGTCGACCACACCCGTCTGCAGCGCCTCCCAAATCGCCGCCGCATCCCCGGGCCCCCGCACCGGCGGGTTCACCCGGATCACACTCCCGAGCCGCGCATAATCCGACGTGTCGAGGAACAGATAACAGGGGCAGGTCTCCCCCGTCACATCGACGCCCCGCGCCTTCGCCTCGGCGAGCGGGCGCAGCTCCCCGCCCGAGGAGATGTGGAGGACATGGATCCGCGCCCCCGTCCACTCCGCCAGCACCGCGGCCCGCGAGACCGCCTCGATCGCCACGATCTCGGGCCGCGCGGCAATGTGGTCGAGCGGCGCGGTCAGCCCCGCCGCCTCCAGCCGCGCCTGCCGGTGCGCCATGATCGAGGCGGTCTCGGCATGGAGCGAGATCCGGAGGCCCGAGCCCGCGATGATCTCGAACCCTTCGAGCATCGCGCCCGTCGACGGCGAGGGCAGGTTCCCAAACGTGTTCCCCATAAAGCACTTGAACGCATTGGCGCCGGCCGCGATCAGACCAGGGATCTCCTCCAGATTGTCCTCCGCGAGGAGGCCGTAGATCCCGAAATCGACGCAGGATTTCTCGGCCAAGCTCTGCTTCTCGCGAAACTCGACGACTGAGCGGGTCGGCGGATCGGTGTTCGGCATCTCGAAGACGGTCGTCACCCCGCCCATCGCCGCCGCCCGGCTGCCGGTCCCCCAGTCCTCCTTGTGCGCATAGCCGGGCTCTCGAAAGTGAACATGCACATCGATCGCCCCTGGCAGCAGATGAAGCCCCGAGACATCGACGATCTCGCGCGCCGGCCCCAGCGTGCCGGGCGTGCCCACCGCCCGGATCACGCCATCCGCGATCGCGAGATCCGCCGGCCCCCGGGCGTCCTCGCCCACCACTGTCCCCCCCGTCAGGATCAAATCGCTCACGGCACCGTTCCTCCCCCTTTAACCTCAGTGATCCGACGACAGGCCGCCATCCTTGGCGCCGCCTCCCACCCCGCCCTCAGAGGGCAGCCCAACCGCCATCGACCGGCAGATCGACGCCCGTGATCTGGCGGGCCTGCTCGGATGCCAGGAACAGCACGGCCGCCGCCACATCTTCATCGGTGCTGATCCGCCCGAGCGCATAATCCGCCGCATGCCGCGCCGCCGCGTCCTCCTCCGAGATCCCGTGCTCCGCCGCCACCTGCGGCACGACCTTCGTTCGGAACCGCGGTCCGTCGACCATGCCGGGCGCGACCAGATTGACGTTGATGTTGGCCGGACCGAGCTCCAGGGCAAAGCTCTTCGTCAGCCCCCGCAATCCCCATTTCGAGCCCGAATAGGCGAGCCTCAACGCGCGCCCCCGCATCCCGAACGTGCCGCCCACATTGACGATCTTGCCGCCCCCCGCGCGCGCCATCACCGGCGCCACCGCCCGGATCATCGCAAACGGCCCCCGCATGTTGAGCGTCACGATCTCGTCGAACTCAGCGTCTGTTGTCTCAACGCCCGTCTTTCCGATGGGCCCGGTCCCGCCGGCGACATTGACCAGAATATCGATCGGGCCGAACCGCTCCGTCACGCCTTCTACAGCCCGCGCAACTGCCGCACCGTCCGTCACGTCGCAGCCAAAGACCGCGGCCTCTGTGCCGAGCCCCTCCGCGGCCGCCCGCACCGGCTCGATCGCCGCCTGATCCCGCCCGAGAAGCGCGAGCCGAGCGCCCTCGCGCGCAAACCCGAGCGAAATCGCCGCGCCCATGCCTTTCGCAGGCCCCGTGATCACCGCGACCTTGTGTCGGAGCCGAAGATCCATGCGCCACCCTCCCCTGCGCTCTTTGCAGCGTCCTCAAGACCGAGGTCCCGCCGTCCCCGGACGCCGCCCACAGAAACCGAGCCATCGGCCCCCCAACGACCGCCCACCGCGAACCGACACCGCCAAAGACCGACCACGACCGCGCGGATCGAGACAGAAAGACCCCCACGCCGCGACGCTAAGGGCTGGCGCGCCCTTGGCAAGACGTCTTGATCAGAACGCCCACCTGTGAGGCGGAGCGTGGTGCGCTACATGTCGCACCTCAGGAGTGAGGGGAGGACGACGATGACAAGACTGCTCTGCTTGGCCATTCTGGCAACGCTCATCGCCGGTCCGGGCGCCGCCTGGACGTACGCGCCGAAGGGCGATCTCTGCCGCCTCCTCCACGATGAGCCGCAGGC
>JBCCWM010000566.1:0-2246 GCA_039193505.1 Pseudomonadota bacterium
AGCCCCTGTTTTTCCTGGCGTGCATAGAAGTCATCGATCGGGCACCGCAGGAGGGGCACCCTCCGGCCAAACTCCGCGATGGCCTGGATTGGCTCGGTCAGAAGGTACTGATGCTCCATCGACGCGACGGGGTGGTGGACACCCATCATCGCGCCGACTTCGTTCACACGGTAGCCACACGCATTGACGACGACATCGCAGTCGATGTCGCCCTTCTCCATGTGCACCGTCCAGGTGTCGTCGGCCCTCTGCGTCAGCGCAGTGACGGGCGTGTGACGATAGACCTCCGCCCCGGCCGTCCGCGCGCGGCGCGCCAGCGCCTGGCAGAGTTGGGCAGGGTCGATGTCGCCGTCCATCCCGTCCCAAAGCCCGCCGAGAAGGCGTGACGTGGTGATCAGCGGATGGCGACGGGCGCATTCCTCCGGATCCAGAACCTCGAACTCCACGCCCATCCCGCGCGCCATCGAGGCAAAGTGGCGGTAGCCCCGCATCTGCTCTTCCGTGTTGGCGAGGCGGATCCCACCGTCGCCGTGGTGGTAGTTGATCGGATAGTCGGGATCGGCGGCAAGCTCCCGATAGAGCCTGATGGAATGGGCCTTGAGGCCGACCATGGTCTGGTTGGTGCCAAAGCCCGTGACCTGCGCGGCGGAATGCCAGGTGGTGCCGCTCGTCAGCTCGTCCCGCTCCACCAGGACAACATCCGACCACCCCTCCTGCGTGAGGTGATAGAGCGTTGAGCAGCCGGCAATGCCGCCGCCGATCACAACAGCTTTGGTTCTGGACTTCATCGGAGTGCTCCTCGGCGCGACACCGGTGAGCTTCGCAAACGGCACTACGTTTGAAAAAAAGATTTATGAGCTGTATTAAGTCGGAAATTCCGAGGTATCCGAATGAGCCTGTCCCTTCGCGCGATGCGTTATGTGCAAGCAGCGCTCCGCACGGGCAGCATCGCGTCGGCGGCTGAGGCGATGCATGTGGCGCCCTCGGCGATCTCGTCCGCGCTCAATCAGGCGGAGGCAGCCTTTGGCGTCGCGCTCGCCACCAGAGCTCGCGCCAAGGGCGTTTTTCCGACATCAGCCGGGCGAGACGTGCAGCGGCGCATCGACGACCTTTTGGAGCGATACGACGCTTTGCTGAGCGACGTGTCCGACCTGCAATCGGGCCTGTCCGGAACTCTGTCGATCGGGTTCAACGCTCCGATCGCGCCGGCCTTCTTGCCGGAGATCTGCGCGCCCCTTCTGGCCGCCCACAGCGACCTCTCGCTCTCGCTCACCGAAGGCGACAACATGTCGGTTCAGCGCGGGCTCCTCGATGGCCAGTTCGACGTGATCGTCTTCGTGGCTGAGGTGCCGCATCCCCAAATCGCGACACACCCCCTCATCTTCGCACCGACCTACTTCCTGTGCCATGCCGGTCATCCTCTGGCGGTCGAGGCGGCCGTGCCCGTCTCCGCCATCGCCTGCGAGCCGTTGATCCTGCTCGATCGGCCGGCGGCCCGCGCCTACTACATGGATCTCCTGGAGGAGAGCGGCCGGGTGCCAAAGATCATAGCCACCGCCAACTCGACCGAAATGGTGCGGTCCTTGCTTGCAACCGGGATCGGTGTGTCGCTTCTCAATATGCGGCCGCGGGACGTGCCGCCCTATTCGGGCCGCGGTGTGTGTTGCCTGCCGGTCGCAGAGGCCTCGTCCGGCGTGCTCCTGTCCCTCGGCGTCGCGCCCGGACCCAAGCGTCGGCTGGTCCAAGCATTCATAGAGCGGTGCCAAACTTACTTTGACGGACCCGCGGCGCACGGTCTTACTGTCCGCGCCGCGACATCGGTTGGCGGCGCCTTCCAACCCTCCTCACCGGCCGGCTAGGTGTTCAGTCCCGGCATCTGGTGGATCGGGTCGACAAGGGATCTCTGGGGCTCTGAAGTCCAGATCTTGCAGATGTACTCGTAGGGTGTGAGACCGCTGAGCGTCTTGAGACGGTGCGCGTAGTTGTAAGCGTCGAGGAAGTCCGCGAGGTGTCCACGTAGCTGATCGTGGCCGTCGTAGTGGTCGCGCTTGGCCGTGGCGTCTTTGATCGTGCGGTTCATCCGCTCGACTTGGCCTTTGGTCCAGGGATGGTTGGGCTCGGTCAGGCAGTGCTCGATCCCGTTCGCCTCGCAGATCATGTCGAACCGCATCGGCCGGGAGGAGACGGTGTTGCGGTTGCGGGGCTGCTCGGCGAACTGGATGCCGTTGTCCGTCAGGATCGTGTGG
>JBCCWM010000567.1:0-2239 GCA_039193505.1 Pseudomonadota bacterium
CCAGAGCGGCGCGAGGAGCGGACGACCGAGGGCGGCCTCGAGGTCGCCCGTGAGGAGAACCGACTTGCGCACTTCATCGCGCCCTTGGCCGATGCCGGCTGCCGCCTCTCGATTTTCATCGCGGCCGACCGTCGCCAGATCGAGGCCGCGCATCGGATCGGCGCGCCTGTCATTGAGCTCCACACAGGTGCCTATTGCGACGCTCATGCGGAGGGCCGATCCGAGGCGTGCACCGCCGAGCTCGCGCGGCTCCGCGACATGGCGGAGTTTGCGCATGATCTTGGCCTTGAGGTGCATCTCGGCCATGGGCTGACCTATGACACCGTCAAGCCGATTGCGGCTATCCCGGAGGCGATGGAGCTCAACATCGGGCATTTTCTAATCGGCGAGGCGATCTTCTCGGGCCTCGATTCGGCGATCCGCCGGATGCGGGCGCTGATGGACGACGCCCGGGCGGAAGCCTCCGGCGAAGGCGTGGCTTGATCGGCGCGCGTCCGCAGGCGCGCGCCCCCATTCAACAAAGCGCATCGCCGCGCGCAGGGGTCTCTCCGGCCCCCGCGTGCGCCGAGCGGCGTCGACACACCGATGGCCGAAATCCGCGCCGCAGACGTCTTGCACGGCCACTTCGGACCCGGCGCCCCGCGAAACGGCAAGCGCTGAAACCGAGGCACGATTATCCCAACGCGGTTCGGACGAGGCCGTCGCGCACGGCACGTTCCGCACCTGCCTGGCGTCCACTTGGTCGGGCCGTTCGGCGCAGCTCCCGGTGCCCAAGGCCTCGCGCTCAGAGTGCCGCGGACCCCAAGCATCCTGGTCCCGCTCTGCCCCGGTCAAGCGCCCCTCAGGTTTCGCGACGGCCAGGACGATTGAGACACGATCCGGAGGGCGCTCTCGATCGGTGGAACGGCCGCGCGCTCGCGGCAGCCCTCTGCGGTGTGAAGCCCGCAATGGGCACCCATCTTTGGGGTACGCTCGACAGGTCTGAGCGCCGCGTCGTGTCTTGAGCGCGGGCACCCAGCGCCCTCCCATGCGGCGCAGCGCTTCTCACGCCGGATGACGTCTAAGCACTCCCTGGCAGGCTTTGGCGGAGTGCGGCAGACACCACCGCTGACGTCTCGGCGTGCACTGCCGCGCGAGACACAGTTGGGGCGTCGTGAAACATCGCGTCCATGTCCTCTGGTGGGTCTGCAGACGGCTGGCAGAGGAACGTGTAATGGCCGACATGCTCGCCGACACTTGTGTGGGAGAACAACGGATTGCAAGCGCGGAGCCAGTCTGCGCACTGCGCTGTCGGCGCCTCCACATCCGCTTCGCCCGTCACCAGGGTGACTGGGATCTGAATGGCGGCGATGTCGGCGGGGTCGAAGGCTCGGACGGTTGGCGGTGGCGCTATCGACACCAGAGATTTGATCCGAGTATCGCTGTAGTCGGCGCCCTGTCGCGCCCAAGACGACTTCATGGCCTCGGAGGTCGCGAGCAACGGCGGCAAGGAGGCGGCGAGGGTCGGAAACTCCCGCGGGCCGGAGGAGAACGGACCTGTTCCGGCCCAAGACGCGTATCGCTCCATCGAGCTTCGTGCGCCGGCGAGGGACAGCACGGTGTGTCCGCCGAGCGAGAAGCCGAGCGCTGCAACGCGGGTGAGGTCGAGGCGCCCGCCGAACGGGCCACGGTCGGCGTGTGCGGTGAGGAGGGCGGAGAGGTCGCGGGCCCGCTCCCACCAACAGAGGAAACCCTCGGCGACATAGGGCTGCCCCGCTGTGTTTCCGTGGTGGTGCGCTCCGATCACGATGTAACCCTCGGTCGCAAGCGATCTGGCGACCCAGCCGATGCTCTCGGGCGAACCGCCGGTTCCGTGCGAGAGAAGGACAACCGGGAAGGCACCGCCTGCCGCGAGCCGCGCCCCGGACCAGATTTCACCGAGATCGAAGACCGGGTGGCGAACGGCTCTGCTGTCCGGCGCGAGATCGGCGGGATACCACGCGGACCAGTCTAGGGGACGCGGGCCGCTCAGATCCCAGGCCGGCCGCGCGTCATCCTCAATGTGCCCCGTCTGATGTCCCACATCGCGCATGTCGCCACCCTAGCGGAGTGCCTCCAACGCTTGGACCCCTCGGGCTCGAGCGGCGATGGTCGCGTCGGGATCGGCGCGCCGGACGGAGGGTTTGGCCTCGGTCGCGGTGCGGTCGGCGATGAACCGGTTGATCGCAGCCTGAAGGTCTTGGACAGAGTGGACGACACC
>JBCCWM010000568.1:0-2236 GCA_039193505.1 Pseudomonadota bacterium
ACCGACGCCACAGATCCCCGACGCGTCCCGCCGCCCGCAGGCTCATGCCGTCATCGACAGCGGCCAATGCTCGCGCTCGAAGATCCATGGAATGCGGTTTGCCCCTCCCAAAGCCCGATATCCGCTCTGGGGGACTGAGCCACGCTTCGGCACCGCCGGGAATCCCCGGTTCACGACGCTCGGAAAGCACTCTAGTCCGCCGCGTCGCCGAGCACCGCCTTGGCGACGCGAAAGCACTCCAGCGCCTGCGGCACGCCGCAATAAATGCCGATAACATGGATGATCGCGCGGACCTCGTCCCGCGTAACACCGTTGTTGAGCGCGCCGCGAAGGTGGATCTCCCACTCGTGCATCTTGCCGAGCGCGCCGATCATGGCGAGGTTCATCATGCTGCGGGTCTTGGCATCGATGACGTCATCGCCCCAGCCAAAGCCCCAGCACCAGGCCGTCATCGCCTCCTGAAAGGACCGCGTCAAATCATCCGCAGCCGCCAGGTTCCGCTCAACATAGTCGGCGCCCAGCGTCGCCTTCCGCTGCTCCAACCCCTTGAGAAAGAGATCCTCGTCAAAAGCTACCATGCTCACTCCCCGATCGCCTCGCGCATCCAGCGCTGGAGATGCATCACCGAATGCTCCGAATTGACGCCGCAGTTCGGATCGACGACCAGCGGCCCCGGCGTGTAGCCCCGCGATCTGAGGCCTCGCTGCACGCTCTCCACCAGATGGATGTCCTCCTCCACGGTCGTCGCGCGGTCTTGGCTCGCCATCCGCCGCACCGTCTCGTCGTCATACCCGCCGACGGAGTACCAGCCCCGCCAGACCACCACCCGCTCCGTGTCGACGGCCCGCCAGTGATACGTGTTGAGCAGATTGCCCGGATAGACCTGAAAGCTGAACATCGGCCAGAGAAACCACGAGGAATACTTGTCGTTGTTCGGGTGGCCGCTCTCGATGTCATAGCTCATCTGGCTCAGATCGTTGCACTCCGTCCGGTGGCGGAGGCAATAGCCCTGCGGTTGGATGTCGTAGGTCTCGGGCCGGATCACCCCGGTCGCAAAGGTCGGGTGGTTGAGGCTGCAGTGGTAGCATTCCGAGTAATTCTCGACCGAGACCTTCCAGTTGCAGGCCTCCTCGATCTCCACCCACTCGAGCGGTTTCAGATCCGCCCAATGCGGCACGAACGCCTCGAGCTCCGCCCGCGCGTTCGGAAACCACGCCTCCATCGGCGCCGCCTCCGGGTCGAGATTGACGAAGACAAAGCCGAGAAAGACCTCCGTGCGCACTTCGGTCAGGCAGATCTCGGAGCGATCGAACCCCGGCACCGCCTTTGCGTTGGGCGCCGCCCGGAGCGCCCCGGTCAGCTCATAGGTCCAGGCATGGTAGGGACAGACCAGAACCCGCGTGCTCCCCTCGCCCGACACGAGCTGATGCGCCCGGTGCTGGCAGACGTTGTAGAACGTCCGGATCACCCCGTCCCGCCCCCGCACGGCAAAAAGGCTCTCCCCCGCCATCTCGAAGGCCACATAGTCGCCCGGCGCCTCCAACTGGCTTGCGTGGCAGGCAAACTGCCAGCTCCGCGCCAGAAGGCCCGAGGCCTCCGCCGCAAAGACCGCCGGATCGGTGTAGTACCGCGCGGCAAGCGAGCGGACAGGCGTCACGCCGGATCCTCCTGATAGAGGCCGAGTTGGTGCCGCCTGCGGTGGAACGTCTCCACCCGCTCGACGATCTCATCCGAGGCGACCGCAATCACGAAGCTGAGCAGCGTCTCGAGGATCGCGACGGTCGAGACGGAGGAGGGGAAGAACTGCGGCGTGTCGAGCGCCGTGACAAACCCATGATCGGCCGCGCGGATGATCGGGCTCGCCGGGCTGTCGGACACGCCGACACAGGTCAGCCCCTGGCCCCGCGCGATCTCCACGGCCTCGACAACCTCGGTCCGGTAGGGGCGCGAGGTCATCGCGATCACCACGTCCCGCTCATCCGCCCAGGCCAGATCGTCCACCGCGGTGGAGCCCGGCCGCGGGATCGCGTGGATCTGTTTCATGCCGGTCGAGGCCAGATAGGCAAAGCTCATCGCGTTGAAATTGTTGACGCCCACCCCCAGGACGAACACTTGGCGCGAGGCCCAGATCGCCTCCGCCGCCGCCTTCAGCGCCTCCGCATCGATCCCGGCGAAGGTCTCCTCGACATTGCGGAGCGCGGCCTCCGCCATATCGGCATAAAGCCCGCCCAGATCC
>JBCCWM010000569.1:0-2220 GCA_039193505.1 Pseudomonadota bacterium
CTAGAGGATCGAGGCTGAGATCCAGGGCAAGCCCCCCGAGACCCGCGCGGCCATCCGCCAAAAGCTATCGCAACCCAATGTCGATGCCCTCCGCCCTCGGCTGAAAGCCCGCCTGACGGAGCTCTCCCAGTCCTCAGACCTCACCCAGGCGATCCGGTATGGATTGAGGCGCTGGCACGGGTTCACGCGCTTCGCCCAAGACGGCCGGATCGAGACGAACACCAACGTCATCGATAACGCAATCAGACCAATACCGCTCACAAGAAAGAACGCCCTCTTCGAGGACTTCCCGAGCCGCCAGAAAGGCACCGCCCCCACGCAGCTCGCCCGCCTCACCCAAACCCACGGCCGCCCCGCGCTCGACACCGCCTGGCGCACCACCCTCGGCGGAGCCCCGCCCCAGGGTTTCGTCGAGACGTTGGAGGTTCTGCGCAAGCAGTCTGAGTAGTGCCGACTTGTTGGGGGGCGAGCCCTTGCGGGGAACGGTCAGAGTACTCACGCCGTTGGACGGCAAGCTATCGGAATCGATGTGCAGCGCGTTGCGTGTCGCGGCCGACCGCCTGCCGCCCAACAAGCGCACTCACGCCTGTATCGGGCCATACCACCAAACCGAGCCAACTGAGGGTGCCGCACACGAGCGGCGCCGAATGTACCGAGAGAGGGCCTTCGATATTGTGGGTCACGATCTGGGACACGACCTTAAATTCACGATAAAGCATTGTTTCAAATATACTTCTTGCGGAGGCGGTGGGATTCGAACCCACGAGGGGTTGCCCCCTGCTGGTTTTCAAGACCAGTGCCTTCGACCGCTCGGCCACACCTCCTGGCCTCGTGTCTAGTGTCGCATGACCATCCGTGCAACTGCCACCTCCGCGCTTCCCTTCACGGGCAGAAAGGACTACAGTCAGTGGTACGAAGCGGTGGAACAACCGTATATGGGCAGAGCAGTGTCCGAGCCCCCCTCGGACGAACCAGGGGATTGACATGATGAGACCGTGGTCAGTGCGGACGCGCCTTGGAACAAGCGTTCTCTTTGGGGCAGTGGGCCTTGCTGTCGCAGGATGCGACAACCTCGACAGCGTGACAGGCAGCGACGCGGCTCCGGCGGCGGCGCTCAGTGCCGACCGCGGCGTGCTCAGGATCGAGGAACGAGATGTCGAAGCGCCCGATGTCTTTGCGCTTCGCGATCGCGGGCTTTGGGACGGGCGACCGTCGCTCGGCGGCATTTGGGTTGCCGTGCCCCAGTCCGTTGAGCCAGACCGCGTGCGGATCACCAACCGTGAGAGCGGGCGGGAGGTTGTGGGCGGCCTCTTCCGGAAGGAAACGGAGGCCTCGGGTCCGGCGATCCTTGTTTCAGCGGACGCGGCAGCCGCCCTCGGGATGCAGGCGGGCACGCCGGCCGTCCTCGACCTCGTGGTGCTCCGGCGCGAGACGGTTGAAATCCTGCCGCCACCGCCTGTGACCCCCTTGCCGCCCGAAGGTGCGACGGTGCTGGCCGGTGAGAGTGAGCCCGCGACTGTGGTCGCTGCGGCCGAAGACACCGACGCCGGTGATACGGAAGTCGCAGGCGAAGCAGCCGCAGTGGCGGCCGCCGCAACCGCGGCCTTGGTCGACGCGGCGCCGGCGCCTGCGGCGACAGAGCCGCTCGAGCTCGATATCACTGAGACGGCGCTTGAGCCAGCTCCATCCATCGAGAAGCCCTACGTCCAGGTGGCGACGGTCGACGACGCGGTTGCTGCGAATGACATTGTAAGAACCCTCCAAGGAGACGGCATCGCGAGCGAGCTCCGGATCACCGCCGATGGCGATCGGAGGTTTTTCAGTGTCGTTGTCGGCCCGGCCAAAACAGAGGAGGAGCGTGATGATGCGCTCAGCCGGATCCGCGATCTCGGGTATGACGATGCCTTTGCGGTCTGACCGACCGTGAGCCGCGTCGCCACGGCTGTTGCCGCAGTTGCGCTCTGGGTCAGTCCTGCTCAGGCGCTCGACACGACGGCGGGGGCGGCCTTTGTGATCGATCATGGCACCCGAACGGTGCTTCTGTCGAAGAACGCCGAGGAGCCTGCGCCCCCTGCCTCGATGTCGAAGCTGATGACGCTTCTCATGGTGTTCGAAGCGCTTCAGTCCGGGCGCCTCTCCATGGAGGACACGTTTCGGGTGTCCGACAAGGCGTGGGCCATGGGAGGCTCGAAAATGTTCGTGCGCGCCGGCGACGACATC
>JBCCWM010000570.1:0-2215 GCA_039193505.1 Pseudomonadota bacterium
GATCAAGCTCTACTCACAACGTATTCTCGCGCTGGCAGCAGACATCCCGCATCTCGGCCGGTTGGAGGCGCCGGACGCGACGGCGACGAAGCGCTCGCCGCTGTGCGGGTCCACCGTGACGGTCGATCTGAAGCTCGAAGAGGGCCGGATCATTGCCTATGGGCAGGAGGTTCGGGCTTGCGCGCTCGGCCAAGCCTCGGCGGCCGTGTCTGGCGCCCAGATTGTCGGTCGCACGCGCATGGAGGTGGAGCAGGCGCGTGACGCTCTCCGAGCCATGTTGAAGAGCGGCGGTCCCGTGCCGGACGCGCCCTTCGAAGGTTTTGAGGTTCTGGAACCCGCGCGGGACTACAAGAACCGGCACGCCTCAATTCTCCTCACGCTTGACGCGACGCTCGACGCCTTCGACGCTGCGTTGGCCGAGACGGCATAAAAAAGCCGCCGCAACGCGGGGGCGTGCGGCGGCGAGTGGCGTCCCTCGTGCGATCGGGATCGTGGGCAGACACAATCCCCTAGGCCGGCAGGTGCCCGGCACGACATGGGTCCGCAGGCAAACTCAGATCAACGGCGGCAGAACCAAACTCAACAGCACAAGCGCCGCAACGGACGCGATCCCGAGAGTGTCGGAGACCCACCCCTCGGACTGGAATGCAGCTGCAACCTCTCGAAACATAGCGTCCTCCCCGTTCGATGTTCTGACTATGTTCCGAGCGCGAACCCAGCGTCAACCAAAAATAGAACAAATCAGAACAAATTTGAACGGAGCGTGAACTATCCCACCGAAAGGAGCTGCACTGCCCGGTCGCGGTCCATCAAGTAAAGCAGCGTTCGCATCGCCTGCCCGCGGGGCGTCTGAAGCATCGGATCCGTAGCGACGAGCAGTCGGGCATCGTCCTGCGCTTTGGCCATCAGATCCGATTGCCGCTCCAGATCGGCGATGAAGAACTTCGGCAACCCGGATTGCTGCGTCCCAAGCACGTCGCCGGCACCGCGCAGCTTGAGGTCGGTCTCGGCAATTCGAAACCCGTCCTCCGTCTCCCTCATGATCTCCAGCCGTTGTCGCGCAGTGGTCCCAAGCGGAGGTTGGAAGAGCAGGATGCAGCTTGAGCGCTGCGGCCCGCGCCCCACTCGCCCGCGGAGCTGATGGAGCTGCGCGAGACCGAACCGCTCCGCCCCCTCGATCACCATAATGCTGGCCGCCGGCACGTTGACACCAACTTCGATCACTGTCGTCGCAACGAGGAGCGGCACGCGACCGGACACGAACTCGGCCATGGCCCGATCCTTGTCGGCGGTCGGCATCTGGCCGTGAACGAGCCCCACACGCTCCGCCCCGAGCCGGGTGGCAAGGTCTGCGGCGCGGGCCTCTGCGGCCGTCAGCGCCACGGCGTCGCTCTCCTCTACAAGCGGGCAGACCCAATAGGCCTGCCGCCCCGCATCGAGGGCCCGCCCGAGCCGGTCGATGACCTCGTCCAACCGCTCTGCGCTGATGAGCACTGTGTCGATCGGCTGACGCCCAGGCGGTTTCTCATCAAGGATCGAGACATCCATGTCGCCATACTGCGCGAGGCTCAGCGAACGCGGGATCGGTGTGGCCGTCATCACCAGAACGTCGGCCTGCACCCCTTTCCGCCCAAGCTCCATCCGCTCCCGCACGCCGAAGCGATGTTGCTCGTCCACGATCGCGAGCCTCAGATCAGCGAACGCGACATCGGCCTGAAAAAGAGCATGTGTCCCGACGATCAGATCCGTCTCGCCCGAGGCCGCGGCGGCGAGCTTGGCCGCGCGCACCTGCCCCTTGTCGCGCCCGGTCAACACATCGATCCGCAGCCCGGCGGCCTCCGCGAGCGGCGCCAGGCTCTCCAGGTGCTGGCGCGCCAAGATCTCCGTGGGCGCCATCAGCGCCGCTTGCCCTCCTGCCTCGACGGCCGTCACCATGGCCGCAAGCGCGACGAGGGTTTTTCCCGAGCCGACATCACCTTGCAGCAACCGGTTCATCCGCCGTGGGGCGACCATGTCGCCGTCGATCTCTTCCATCGCCCGCACTTGGGCAGCCGTCGGTCGATAGGCAAGCGCATCCAGAATGCGGCGCCGGATCCGCCCATCCCCGCGGCTCTCGCGCCCCCGCAGTTTGCGATCCCGTCCGCGCGCCAGCGCCAATGTCATCTGATGCGCCAGCAACTCGTCATAGGCGAGGCGCTGCCGGGCCGGCGTCTCA
>JBCCWM010000571.1:0-2209 GCA_039193505.1 Pseudomonadota bacterium
GCCAAGGCTGGCCGAAGCGCGGCGCGCCGATGGACACCGCCAAGGCGGAGGGGCCTATCTGCATGGCCGCCCCAAGCCGGCACCGACCTAAGCCGCAGTCCACGACCCAGCCGGAGCGCTCGACCGAAGAGGAGACGCACCCTGCAAACGTCGTCTGGCCGTCTCACGGACCGGTGGCGGTCATGCGCTCCCTCCCGAACGAGGCTTCTATCACGCGCCTCGTCTGGGACGTGCTCCGCGAGCGGAACGACGAGCGGCACCTCCAGCACCGCTCCATCCAGATCGACGGCATGGCCGACCTCCACGCCGAGCGCAGACCCTAAACCGAGCACGCACCCCTAATCACGCCCGCCACACCCAAAGCCGCCTGAACCGACGAACCCGGCGGCACACCGGATCTGCACCTCATTGGCGGACGTGATCTGGGAGACTTCTGAGCCCCGATCGCCGCCGTGGCTGTGCGAACCACGTGATGAAGGAGCACGGCGTCTCCGAACGCCGCGCCTGCAGGGCAATAGGCCAGCATCGCTCAACCCAGAGGAAGCGGCCTTCGGGCCATCCCGGTGAGAAGGCGCTGACCCCGGCCATCGTTCTGCTGGCGGAGCAGTATGGCAAATATGGCTATAGGCGAGTGACCGCTCTGGCTAAGGCGCGAGGGATGGTACGTGAACCAGGAGCGTGTCTACCGGATCTGGCGCCAGGAGGGGCTCAAAGTCCAGCAAAAGCAGCCGAAACGAGGACCGCTGTAGGTTAACGATGGAACGTGCGGGCGGCTATGGCCCGAGCGTCCGAGCCACGTCTGAAGCTACGGCGTTGTCCAAGACCGGATCCACGACGGGAGGGTGTACCGGAAGCTCTGTATCATTGATGAGTTCACCCGTGAGGGCCGGTCGACCCGAGCCGAGCGGAAGCCGAACTCCCAGCATGTCCTCGAGGAGCTCACCGAGACCCAAGAGGTTCTAGCCAGCCTCGCGGCTCACGGTGCTGCGTTGCGCTCCGTCGAACGGGCTGGCTGCCGCCGGCGACTGGCGGTTCGGGCTGCACCCACCGGTGTTGCGGCAGTGTCGACGTGTCGAGTGGACAGCACGGCAGCGCGCCACACCTCTTGGGATGCCGACGCTGTGTCCGAATACGGTAAACAAGACGTTGCCGCCGCGCCGCCCCTCGCCTAGACGGTCGCGACGGAGGACACCATGGCACGCTATCTCATCACCTCGGCGATCCCCTACATCAATGGGGTCAAGCACCTCGGCAATCTCGTGGGCTCAATGCTGCCCTCGGACGTGATGGCGCGCTATCTCCGGGCGCGGGGCCACGAGGTGATGCACATCTGCGCGACCGATGAGCATGGCACGCCGGCCGAGATCGCGGCGCAGAAGGCCGGCAAGCCCGTGGCCGAGTATTGCGCCGAGATGTGGACCGTGCAGAAGGACCTCGTCGATCGCTTTGGCCTCGGCTTCGACCACTTTGGGCGCTCGAGCTCAGCCCGAAACCATCGCCTCACACAGCATTTCGCGGGCCGGCTGGAGGCCGAAGGGCTGATCCGGGAGGTGTCGGAGCAGCAGGTCTATTCCAACGCCGACGGTCGGTTTCTGCCCGACCGCTACATCGAAGGCACCTGCCCCAATTGCGGCTATGACAGCGCGCGCGGCGATCAGTGCGAGAACTGCACCAAACAACTCACTCCGACCGAGCTGATCAACCCACGCTCGGCCATCTCAGGCTCAACCGATCTCGAAGTGCGGGAGACGACACATCTCTACCTCCGCCAGTCAGCGATGGCGGATCGCCTCGATGAGTGGATTTCCTCGAAGACGGACTGGCCGGTTCTGACGACCTCCATCGCCAAGAAGTGGCTTCGCGACGGCGACGGGCTTCAGGACCGCGGGATCTCGCGCGATCTCGACTGGGGCATCCCGGTGAAGCGGGGCGAGGCTGATTGGCCGGGCATGGAGGGCAAGGTCTTCTACGTCTGGTTTGATGCACCGATCGAGTACATTGCCGCGACCGCGGAGGGCGCCGACGCCATCGGCGCCCCCGATCACGCTTGGGAGCGGTGGTGGCGCGTCGACAAGGGCGCGGAGGACGTCACGTACCTTCAGTTCATGGGGAAGGACAACGTGCCGTTTCACACCCTCTCCTTCCCGGTCACGATCTTGGGGAGCGCGGAGCCCTGGAAGCTGGTCGACTACATCAAGTCGTTCAACTA
>JBCCWM010000572.1:0-2209 GCA_039193505.1 Pseudomonadota bacterium
TAAACAGGTAGTCTTTCCGCATCAAACCGCGCCTTCCGGGCTTCTTTTTGAGTCCCAGAGGCTCCTAAAGGCCGGAGCGGCTCAGAGCAAGCCGTCCCGCACGCGCCGGCCGTTCACCGCGCGCGGGCGTCGCCGTATGCGAGCAACGGGCCTTGCGCCAGACGACCGCGCATCGATCGGGCGCGTATGCGGCAAGCCCCAAGCGACCGCCGTGTCCCGGACCCTACGATCACCCGGGGTGAGTTCCGGTGACGCTAGAATGCTCCGTCATAGGCCCGGCGCCCGATCCGGCACGCGAGGAGTGTGACGCCACCGCGGGAGAGGGCTGCGCTGGTCTCTGCCTCCAGCGTTTCGACATCGTCGATCCAGCACCCCGCAAGACCCATCGCCTCGGCCACGGCGGGAAAATCCGTCGCGCCGAAATCGACGCCCTGGTTCGGGCGCTGGCTGGAGCGTTGCTTCATCTCGATGAGGGCGAGGCTTTCGTCGACGAGCACGCAGACGATCATCGAGAGCCCGAGATCGCGGAGCGTCGCGAGCTCGCCGAGGCCCATCTCGAGGCCAGCATCCCCGACAAAGGCGACAACAGCGGTCTCCGCCGCCCCGAGAGCGTGGCCTGCGGCAAGCGGCACCGAACAGGCCATGGTGCAAAGAGCCGTGGACTGGAGGACTTGGCGCGGCGCGGGGGCGCGCCATTGTTGCGAGAGAAGGATCCGGTGCGCGCCGCTGTCAATTGAGATCACCGTCTCCGGGGGGAGCGCGGACCGGAGGGTCTCGAAGACGACCGCCGGTCCCCAGCCCGTTGAGGCAAACGCCGCCTCGAGCGCGGCGCGCGCATCCGCCGGCTGCCCGTCGGGCCAGCGCGGTCGTGGCGTGCCCGTGAGTGCCTCCAGCGTCGCGGAAATGTCGGTCATCAGGGTCTCTGAGACGCTGTGCATGCCGTGCGTCCGGAGAACCGGGGTGATGTCGAACACGGGCGTCGTGGCCGGCCAGGGATCGCGCCACCCCGTGCGCATCTCAATCGGATCGTATCCCGCGAGAAGGATGCAATCGGCCTCAGCCAGGATCGGCAGAATGATCTTGTCCGACTTGGGCGACAGCCCATGGCCACCGAGGCAGAGCGGGTCCGCCTCGTCCATCAGCCCTTTGCCCTTGTAGCTCGTGACAAGCGGGATGCCCTCGTGACGGCAAAACGCGGCAATGGCGGGCCCGGCGCCCGCGTTGACTGCGTCGACCCCCGCGATCACGAGCGGGCGGTCCGCCAGGGCAAGGGTCTCGCGACACCGGGCGACCTGGTCTGCGGACGGGAGCGCTGGGGCGGGGGCGGGGATCCTGGCGACGGGCGGTTCGGAGGTTGTCCCTTCGGCGACCGCGATGGGCACGTCGATGTGGACCGGACCGGGCTGGCCCGAGGCTGCGATGGCCACGGCTTTCGCCATCATGGCGCCGAGCGCACCCTCCGCCGCCCGGAAGCTTGCCTTGACGATCGGGCGAAGCACGGCCTGATGGTCGAAGACTTGATGCGTGTAAGTCTCGGCGAGTGCTGCGTCGACGCACCCCGTGAGGAAGATGAGCGGAACTCGGTCCTGCTCGGCATTCGCGACAACGTTGATCGCGTTCGCCACGCCCGGACCGATGGTGGCCACAAGGATCGGCAATGCTCCGGTGGCGTGCCAGTGACCCTCTGCCATGAAGCCGCCGGCGTTCTCATGCTTAGCGAGGACAAACGTGATGCCGGCGCGCGCGAGGCCGTCCATCAGGGCGAGGACCTCTCCGCCTGGGATCCCGAACGCATGCGTCGCTCCGGCCTCGGCCAGCGCGCGCCCGATGATGTCTCCGCCCGTGTCACTCATTGCGAGGCCCTCCCATCTGTCGCTCTAGGCGGCACGGCCCGGCGCGGCAAGAGAGGCCGCGGACAAGAGCGCGTCATCCTGGCGGGAGCGGGCCGCCCTCGGCGTGGGGCGTCGCGGTCTCCGGTGAGGGGGCTGGGTGAGCGGCGGGACGACGACGGGCCAGCGGCAAACGGCCACGCACCCGCCGCGACCGCCACCCTGAGGCATCATCCGCCCGAGTAGCCGCCCATACGGCAGATGACCTGCCATTCAGCCTCCGAGACGGGTTGGACGGAGAGGCGAGTGTTGTTGACCAGGATCATGTCTTTGAGTTCGGGCGTGGCCTTGCAGTCTTCGAGTGTGATCGGGGTGGGGAA
>JBCCWM010000573.1:0-2207 GCA_039193505.1 Pseudomonadota bacterium
AGTACCGTCCGCCGCAACCCGCCGGGCGCTGATTGAGCGTGGCGACGCGCAGCTCTCCTTCAACATTCCCAGCAAGGACGCGCTTGAGCTCTCCGAGATCATGGACGTCAACTCGACGCCCATTGCGAACTGCATCAACTGTGTCGGCCTGAACACCAGTTTCGAGCCGTTCCAGGACAGCGACGTCCGCAAGGCCGTGGCCTATGCGATCCCCTACGAGGCCATTTTCGAGGCGGCCGCCTTCGGACGTGGCGCGCCTCTTTGGGGCAAAGAGACGGAGCGGTCCGACATCGCCTGGCCGCGCCGGACGGGCTACATGGAGGACCTTGAGAAAGCGAAGGAGCATTTGGCCAAGTCGGGCTTTCCCGACGGGTTCGAAGTGCCGTTCTCGATCAGCCTCAACCAGCTCGACTGGATGGAGCCCACGGCACTCCTGATCCAGGAAAACCTCGCCAAAATCGGGATCACGGTGACCATCGACAAAATCCCCGGCGCCGACTGGCGGACCGCATCCCTCGTCGAGAAACGGCTCGCCTTCCACCTGGAGGGCTTCGGCGGTTGGCTCGACACACCCGACTACTACTTCTTCTGGGCCTACAAGGACGGGCACCTCTTCAACTCGTCGAACTACCGCAACGAGGAGATCGAGGCGTTGGTGGACAACACGCTCCACATTCCGGTCGATCATCCGGACTACGCGTCCAACGTTCAGCGCATGTTCGAGATCGCGCTCGATGAGCTGCCTCGGATCCCGCTATGGCAGCCGGCGCTCAACGTCGCGCTGAACGGTGCGACGGATTACGAGTTCTGGTTTCACCGCCAGCTCGACGTCCGCCCGGTCAAGCCCGCCTGATGAGCGCGCGGGCTCGCCTGATCGGCGCGCGCCTCCTCCAGGCCATCCCGGTTGTCATCGGGGTGGTCGTTATCACCTTTGTGCTGACGCGCGCGCTTCCCGGGGATCCGGCCGTCTACTTTGCCGGTGATGCGGCCGACGAGGCGTCCATCGCGGAGGTGCGGGCGCGGCTCGGTCTCGACAAGCCCCTCCCGCAGCAGTTCCTCGCCTACGTGCGCGATCTTGTGAAGGGCGATTGGGGGGACAGCCTCTCGACGGGCCAGCCGGTGCTTTCGGATCTGGCGCGCCGGCTCCCCGCCTCGCTTGAGCTGACACTGATGGCGCTGCTCCTCTCCTGTGCGATCGCGATCCCGCTCGGCGTCATGGCGGCGACAAAGCCTGGGTCCTGGCGCGACCACCTCTGCCGCGTGCTGGTCACGGCGGGGGTGTCGCTGCCGACATTCTTTACGGGCATTCTCCTCATCTACATTTTTTACTATCTGCTCGCCATCGCCCCCTCGCCGCTCGGACGCCTCGACTTCCTCTACATCGAGCCCGAGCGTGTCACGGGGTTCTACCTCATCGACAGCGCCATTGCCCGCGACTGGGAGACCTTCGGCGGCGCGGCGAAGCAACTCGTTCTGCCGGCGAGCACAATGGCGATCTTTACCCTTGCTCCGATTGCGCGGATGACGCGGGCAGCGATGCTGCAGGCGCTGTCATCGGATTTCATTCGGACCGCCCGCGCCGCCGGCCTCAGCCGTCGGAAGATCCTCTTTGGATATGCGCTGCGAAACGCGCTGTTGCCTGTGGTGACCACCCTCGGGATGGTGTTTTCCTTCGCGCTCGGCGCGAATGTCCTCGTCGAAAAGGTCTTTGCCTGGCCCGGCATCGGCTCCTACGCCGTCGATGCGCTCGTCGCCTCGGACTATGCGGCCGTGCAGGGCTTCGTGCTGGCAATGGCGCTCCTCTTCGTGGCGCTCAACCTGATCATCGACCTCCTTTATGCCGTGATCGACCCCCGCATCGGGTTTGAGGGCGCATGAGCGACACCACCGCCACGCAGAGCTTCGCGGGCCATGTCGGCTATGTGCTGCGGCAGAACCCGATCACCATGATCGCCTTCGGGATGCTCGCCTTCCTCCTGTTCTGCGCGGCGTTCGGACCGTCTCTGGTCCCCTATGACCCGCTGGCCTCAGGCGCCGAGATCCTTGAGCCGCCAAGTTGGGCGCACTGGTTCGGCACCGATCATCTTGGGCGGGACGTCTTCAGTCGTGTGATCGTGGCCACACGCCTCGACATGGCGATCTCCGTCGGGGCCGTGGCGCTGTCGTTTGCCGCTGGCTCGGTTCTCGGGTGCGCGGCGGGGTACTGG
>JBCCWM010000574.1:0-2170 GCA_039193505.1 Pseudomonadota bacterium
CCACCGCGGCGCGCCTGCGCCACACCGCACGACCCCAACGGTCAAAAAGGAACGACATAACCACGCCACAGCTCTACACAGACCAAACCCAAAGAGCAGCCCTCGCCCCGCGACCGAACCCGCAAATGAGCTTTGATACTCCCAGCGCGGGCGCTGACGGACGAGTACACCTCCCCAATGGTGAGCGACCGGGCGCCCGCGAGCATGCGCACCCGCCGTGTCTCGTGCCCGTCCAGCGGCTACAAGCATCGCCTGCCGGTCGCTGCATGGCGCCTGCGACGGCGAGCCGACCGGCGAGGCCATTTTCCTCGCACAGCCCCTGGTGTCGCCGCTGAAGATTGCATGACCGCCGCACGACCGCCGATCCCCGAACACGGCGCATCTTGCGGCGGCGGAGCGCGCAAACGGCATGCCCAGCGCATTGCGGCGGCTGGCCAGATGGCGCGGCACAGCGGAACGGGCTGCCGCTTGCGCAGCAATGGGAGGACGCAGTTTTCGGGCTAAAACGGATCCTCCGGGGCCGCCTGACGGCGCGGAGCTCGGTCGCGCAGATGGCGGTGATCCGCGTAGATCGTCGCTGCAAAGACGACGATCCTGGCGGTGACACCTATGATGGGTCGCGCGCACTCTGCAAACGCAGCAAGAGCGCGGCTCGGTGGAGCCATGCGCCAGGGCCATGGTGGATGCGGTGGAACCCGTCTGGCATGACATGCATCGGATGGCGGCGGGTGAACACGAAGCTTGATGGTCGCACCGCCTTCACCGGATCTCCATGTTTGATCCCTCCTCTCTGAACGCCTTGGTGTCGACGTCAGCGCTGACAACGCGATGATCTGAGGTGGAGACGCGGTGGGTGAAGCGATACAGACACGCCACGATAGCCACCGGTCCGCCCGAAGGGCCACTTGGGATAGGCCTTTGTGGTCGGAGCGGGGTGTGGATGTGCTCTGGTGGCGCGCCCGGCAGCAGCGCCGGTCACGGTCGATGGACCCAGCCGCCGTCGGCGTCAGGGCTCCGATGATGGGTTAGCCCGCCTGGAAGCGGGGTTTTGCGGAGCGGGTGGCGTTCGCTGTCGGAGTGCCGATGAGGCGCTGGCGGCCTCGCCCCGGTGCTGCTGTCGAAGGCAACCGCTGTCGGCCGGGCCGGCCATCGGAAGGGTGCGGTCGTGCGCGGCGACGCTCGATGCGCGTGGGTGAGCCCGTTGAACGCCTCGGGTCCGAGAGAGATGGGCGACGGGGTTCACGCGGTCGATCTTCGCGTTCATGGGTCTCGACGGTCCGGTCCCCGATTGCACAACGCTCGATCATCGCCGACGCACCGTTTCGGTGGACACGCATGCACCGGCGCGGACGGCAGCGGTCGATCTGGTGCTCGGCAGCACCGGCCCCAAAGTCTTCGGACCGGGTGTGCTGGAACGGGCCCCGAGCATGGCGAAAGACGCCGCGACTGGCGGTGTGGCGTGTCAGGGTCGACGCGTGCGCGCACCGGACGAGATCCTGTCCCACGCGCCGACCGACAGCACCACACTCGACGCCGCGATGGCCGCCTGGTCGAGAACGCCGAAGGCCGTACCGGTCATCGCTCCCATACCATGGCTCAACGAGCCCACTTCATTGAGCCTTGGCGCGAGCGATCGCGAGCCGCGCGCGTCCGTCGACCGCACTGAAGGGCGAGCGACGGGCATCGGGACCGGCGGTTGCAAGCACCGGCCTGCCGGGCAGCGGTCGGCGCCTGCGACTGCATCGACACCTGGGGCCTCTCCTCCGGTTGGGCTGCCGTTTCGAACCTGGCGGCGGGTGTCCTCAGTCTAAGCACTCGACGGTGGGTGCAGCCCTGACCCCTGTCGACGATCGCGCGGCCGGCATGAGCGAGGTTTTCGCTGCGCTGCTCCTCCAGCGACCGGATCGGGCGCTCCACCCTGCTGCGAGCGCACCGTTTGGGGCGCCAGTGTGTCGAGCCCTACGCCGAGCGCGGCACCAGCACTCCTGGCGCGGCGCGCGCCCGGTCGGGCCCGTCTCAAACCGCCGCGTCCAGTCCCGGTCTCGGCAGAACCGTGCGGGAACGCCACCCCGGACGCCGCTCGAACCCACTCAGACAAACCGAACAACCTCGCTCTGCGCCTCCGAGGGTGGACCTTGAGGCGAGGTGCCGGGTTTGACCCGCGACACAA
>JBCCWM010000575.1:0-2155 GCA_039193505.1 Pseudomonadota bacterium
CTTCACGGCGATCCGCCGGTTCACCGGCCAAGTCGAGGCACGTGAGAGCACAACACTTGCCTTCGAACGGGGAGGAACGCTTGCCGAGATCCGTGTGGATGAGGGGCAGGAGGTTCCAGGGGACGCAGTGATTGCCCGTCTCGACACGCGCGCGCTGGACGCCGAGGCCGTGGCATTGAGGGCGCAGCGCACGGCGCTTGAGGCGCAGGCGGAGCTTGCACGCCTAACGACTGAGCGCCAGGCGGAGCTCGAAACGCGCGGGTTCGCTGCAACCCAACGCCTCGACGAGGCGCGGCTCGGGTTGGCGGAGTTGCAGGCCCGCATCGCCGAGACCGATGCGCGGCTTCTCGCCATCGACATCGAGCTCGACAAGTCCGTCCTGCGGGCCCCCTTCACGGGCCGGGTCGGCGCGCGCCTCGTTGACACCGGAGCCGCGGTCAGCGCGGGCACGCCACTGCTCGAGCTTCTCGAGGAGAGCGCGCCCGAGGTCCGCGTCGGCCTGCCGCCGCACCTCGCCGCGACCCTTGCCCCGGGTGAGAGCCTGGAGGTGGAGATCTCAGGGCGCCGATACACGACGACGCTCACCCAGCTTCGCCCCGATCTGGACCCGGTCACCCGGACGCAGACGGCGATCCTGACGCTGATGGAGAGCGAGACGCCCCTCTATGGCCAGATCGCCACCCTCCTCCTGCCGGAGGAGGTCGCGGCGGCCGGGGCCTGGGTGCCGACGGCGGCGCTTCGCCCGGGACTGAAGGGCCTTTGGACCGTGCTTGTGGCCGTCGATGGGCCGGACGGCGCAGTGGTCGCGCAGGAGGCGGTGGAGCTTCTCTACACCGACGAAGCCCGTGCACTTGTCCGCGGAACTTTTGTCGAAGGCGCACGGCTCATCAACGGTGGCACACATCGCGTGACGCCGGGCCAGCGCATTTCGACGCGGGAGAGCTGAGATGGAGACGCTGTCCTTCCGCCAGCCCCGTCTTGTTGCGCTGACCATTCTGGTTCTCATCGCAGCCGGCCTGTCCTCCCTCCTGTCGATTGCGCGACAGGAAGACCCGACGATCACCAACCTCTTTGCGAGCGTGACCACCGCGTTTCCGGGCGCTGACCCCGCCCGCGTTGAAGCGCTGGTGACCGCCGAGATTGAGGAGCAGCTTCGCACGATTGCGGAGGTCGACACGCTCGAAAGCACGTCGTCGACCGGCGTCTCCATCGTTCAGGTGGAGCTTGTCGAAACGATTGATCCAGACCGGATCGAACAAGTCTGGTCCGAGATCCGCGACGCGCTCGAGGATGCACGGCGCGAGATGCCTCCGGGCGTTTTGCCGCCCGACTTCAACAGCGAGGCCTCAGGGACTTACACGGCGATCGTTGCTCTGGCCGCAAGCCACGGCGATGTGCCGATGGCCATTGCCGGGCGCTACGCCGATGCCCTCTCCGACCAGCTTCGGAACATTCCGGGGACCAAACTGGTCGAGACGTTTGGGACACCGGAGGAAGAGATCCTGGTGACATTGGATGCGGAGGCCGCCGCTGCGCTCGGTCTGACCGCCGATCAAGTGTCTGCGGCGATCCTGGCCGCCGATTCCAAAGTCAGCGCGGGGCGTCTGCGGGGCGATGGGCAGGATCTGGTCCTAGCCGTTGAGGGCGAGATCGAGACTCTCGAGCGGCTGTCCGAGATCGTCGTGCGGGAGGATGCCGCCGGCCGGCTGACCCGCCTCGCCGACATTGCCGTGATCGAACGGGCGGAACGGCGCCCGGTGCTCGAGCTTGCGCTCGATGCCGGTCGCGACGCGATCCTCGTCGGCGCCCGGCTCGAAGAAGGTCTGCAGGTCGACGTCTGGATGGGTTATGTGCGCGAGGAGGTCGCGGCGTTTGCAGCCGATCTTCCCGCATCCCTCGAGGCCGATCTTGTCTTTGATCAGTCGACCTACACCTCCGACCGCCTGGCCGAAGTCGGCACCAACATGGCCATCGGCGTCGGACTGGTTGTCGCCGTTCTCTTCCTAACACTCGGCTGGCGGTCTGCCGTGATCGTCGCGGCGATCCTGCCGCTTGTCAGTCTCGCAACGCTCGCGACGATGAACATCATCGGGCTGCCGATCCACCAGATGTCTGTCACCGGCCTCATCGTGGCGCTCGGCCTTCTGGTCGATGC
>JBCCWM010000576.1:0-2148 GCA_039193505.1 Pseudomonadota bacterium
GAAAGCGCGCTGGCCGGGGCAGAGGCCGATCTCCTCCGCGCCCAGGAGAAGCTTGGCACCGACGGGGATGACAACCCCCAGCTCCGCGCCGCCATCGCGGCACTGGGCGAGGCCGAGATCAACCTCGAATGGGCGACGCTCAAGGCACCCTCACGCGGCTTCGTCACCGACATCACGGTGGAGGAAGGCACCTATGTGAAAGCCGGTCAGCCGGCCATGACCTACATCTCGTCCGAGAACCTCTGGATCGAGGCCTACATGACCGAGAACAATCTCGGCAATGTCAGCGTGGGAGACCCGGTCGAGGTCGTCCTAGACGTGCATCCCGGGCGGATCTTCGACGGTGTGGTGGCGAGTTTCGCGGGCGCGGCGTCCAGCGGATCGGACGCCCAGGCGGGCCAGTTGCAGAGCATTCCGCGCTCGTCGGGCTGGATGCGGGACCCTCAGCGCTTCCCCCTCAGGATCTCGTTGCCGGGATACGAGACGGCGACCGAGAAGGATGACGCCCGGATGATGGTGAACGGCCAGGCCGACGTGATCATCTACACCAGCGAGAATGCGATCCTGAACGCGATCGGGGTCGTCTACATCCGGCTGGTGGGTTACCTCTCCTACCTCTACTGAGCCGATGACCGACGCCGTCGACATCGCGGAACCGGACGCCGAGCCGGTCTCGGGCGACCCGGCCCCGGCGCCCAATCCGCGCCGGTGGGCGCGTATGACGCTCGGTGTAGGGACGGTCTTCTGCCTCGGTGTCGTGATTGCATGGCCGATGTCGTTCGTCTCGGCGATCTTCACCGGCATGCTGCTGAACGGCGCGCGGCCCCTGCCGCAGAAGGCGGCGCTTGCCGCACTCCTGATCGCGATCCTCTCGATGGCGGCGAATTGGTTCGCCGCGCAGTTCCTGATGACCTATCCCTCGGTCTTCGCGATCGCGATCACGCTGGTGCTCTACCAGCTCTATCTCTACGGCGCGCGGGGCGGGCATCCTGTGATCCTGGTGCTCGTGATGATCGGCCTGGTCCTGCAGCCCGTCCTGCTCCAGATGTCGCGGGATCTCGCCGCCATCGTCGGGCTGTGGCTGATCCTGAACCTGCTGATCGCCATCGTCGCGTCCTATCTGGTCTTCGATCTGATCCGGCCGGACGAGGATGCGGCCCCGAAGCAGAAGGCCGAGATCGTGCTGGACGAGGATCGTCAGGCCCTCCGCATGACCCTGATCGTCGCGCCGTTCGCGCTGATCTTCTTCAGCGTCGCGGCCAGCAACACCGTGACGCTTATCTTCGTCGCGATGCTCACACCGCAGCTGAGCGCCGTGTCACAGAATGCGGGAAAGGCCAGCAAAGGCCTGATTGTCGCCAATCTCATCGGCGGCGCCGGGGCTCTTCTGGCCAACGAACTGATCGTCATGGCGCCCAGCCTGCCCTTCATGTGCGCCCTGATGATCTGTCTGATCGGCGGCTATGCGTGGGCCATGCAGTCGTCGCTCAGCTGGGCGCCGGTGGCCCAGACCGCGATGAATGCGAGCATCGTGCTGCTTGGTTCGGCCATGGCGCCGATCGATACGGAGGTGGCGGGAAAGCTGAGCGACCGGATCCTGCAGATCGTGGGGGCGGTCGCCTATATCCTGCTCGCGTTCACGATCGTCGATCATTACCTGCCGAACCGGCCGCGGCGGCAGGAGCGAGGCGGCGGGCCGTCCTAATCGGTCGACCCGCCAGTCTTTGCGTCAGGCGACCGAGGGCACCGCGTGGGTCCTCTCACGCAGGGTGTAGCGCAGGACCGCGACACCCAGCAGGGCAGACAGTGTCGAGCCGAGCAGCACACCCAACCGCACGTCGTTCAGGAGCGCGGCATTGTCGAATGCCAGCGTCCCGATAAACAGGCTCATCGTGAAGCCGACACCGGTCAGACAGGCGATGCCATAAACCTGCAGCCAAGAGATCCCCTCCGGCAGACGGCAGAGCCCGGATTTGACCCCGATCCACGAGAAGGTCAGCACCCCGACCTGCTTACCGACGAACAGGCCAAGCGCGATGCCGAGCGGCAGCGGCGCCGCGAGGGCCGAGAGCGAGATGCCCTGAAGCGAGACGCCCGCATTGGCGAAGGCGAAGAGCGGCAGGACCATGAACGCGACCCACGGATGCA
>JBCCWM010000577.1:0-2138 GCA_039193505.1 Pseudomonadota bacterium
AGCGACCTCGGCCAGTTTGGCGGGCGAGTTGGACGTCGCTGTGGTTTAGGTAAGGACCGGCTTGCGGACGTCGTCGCGGCGCGGGCGGCCGGGAGCGCCGAGTTGGCTCAGCTCCGCAAGGAGAATGAACGGCTTAACGAAGAAAGCGAGGTCGTGAGGACGGCCTCGGCTTGAGTGGCAGAGGGGGCGACGACGGGGTGAGCTCCAGGCCGACAGCCATCGCCGCCCCCGCCGGAGCGCTCTGTGCGCCTGACATGCGCTGTCCTGGGCGGGTGTCGCAACTGGTTTTATGCTCGGCAGCGCTCAGCCACGCAGCGCCGAACGGGCGGCAAGCGAGAGGCTCTCTGTGTCGCGATCCGGGGCACGTTCGGCGCGGGTCGGGGCCGGTGCGGTGCGCCGCGGATCCTGGCGGAGCGTGGGGCTCGGGGAGAGCGCCCGAAAGACCTTGGCCAAGATTGTGAAATTGAAAGGAATTTGCTCTCTGCACAGCAAACCTCGCGCGTCGATCGCGACCGAGAACCGCCACACCCACCGAATCGCGGCGACCCCTTTGGATCGGGACATTTCGGCCGGCGCGCCCCACACATCCAGCGGGCCGACATCACGCTCACCGGTGTCGCTCGGAGCGATGGCGCTCTGGTGCTCGCTCCCGGCCGATGAGGGTTGGCTCTGCCTCACCGTCAAGTATGGGCTTCGTTGGGGTGGCGATGTCGGACCGCCCCGAAACCGAGCCGTCCTTCGGCGCGGCGACCGTGCGGTGTCCGCGGCCAAGGGCACCGGGCACCGGGGCCAGTCGTCATCGCGATCGCGGTGTCCGATGCACCTGCGACACCCACCGCACGCTCCTCGACCTACATAAAATGCAGGCCTCGATGAGCCACAAGGGCACGGACTTTGACAACGCCTCCTTGGAGAACGTCTTCAACTCACCAAAGAACCAGTTGGTCCGCCGAACCAGGGTCCAGACCCGCCGCCAAGCAAAGGCGTCGCTCTTCTACTCCGTCGAGATCGTCCTCAAACGCCAAGGCCATTCGAGCATCGGCGACGGACAACCCACACCAGCGCCTGCGGAAATTGAGCCCGAAACGGCCGCTTGACAAGATGTCCCCGGGTTCAGGTTTCGGGGGCAATGTCTCTCCGCCGCTGTCTCCCAACCGATGGCGAGAGACGTCGCGGGCTCGAGACACGAGACGTCGATCTGCCGCAGTCGGGTCGCCTCGGCGGTCGTTCGGAAGAACTCATCCGCCGGGCCGGGGGACGAGGTCGTTGGCCCTTGCGCGCGTCCCAACGGCACCTCGGGACGCCGGTCCGGGAGACGACGCGCCCCCCGCTTGGCGGCGCGGACCGCCATGTCGCGCGGCGACTGGCCCGGGTCCCCGAAGGCCAGGCGCACGATCAACCGGCGAACCGGATCGGGGATCCGGATCCGGGGACGCGAAAGGCCTGCTCTGCGGCGTGGCGGCGATAACTGCCCGCTCGATGCACCTGTCTTCGGTGCCCCCCGTGGCACTGCCTAGCTATTTGATCCCGCGGTTTGGTGGTGCGATCTATTCATTGGACTGGAAAGAAGCACTATCGGCCAAGTTCGTCATGGCAGCGCCACGACCGCGCACGCCGTCCGAGCAGCACTACAGCGATCGCAAGCTTCGACCGCGGAGCTGAGCAGAGAGCTCGGCATCACCCCCAAGACGGTCGCGACGTGGCGGAAGAGAGCGACCGTTGAAGATCGAAAGACCGGGCCAAAGGAACCGCGTTCGACAGGTCTCAGCGAAGAGGAAGAAGCCATCGCCGTTGCTTTCCGTCGGCACACTCTGCTTCCGCTGGACGACTGCCTCTATGCTCTGCAACCGACGATCCCGCACCTTACGCGGTCTTCTCTGCACCGCTGCCTTCAGCGGCATGGGATCTCGCGGCTGCCCGATATGGACGGCGACAAACCGAAGAAGCAGCGCCTCAAGCGCCACCCGATCGGCGTCTTCCACATCGACATCGCCGAGCTCCGGACAGCAGAGGGCAAGCGTCCGCCATGGGCCTCGGACCGATGGCGGCATCATGGCGACCCTCTTCGTGGCCATCGATCGAACGAGCAGGTTCGCCGTGGCGCAACTGGTGGAAAAGGCGGACAGAAAGACCGCTTG
>JBCCWM010000578.1:0-2121 GCA_039193505.1 Pseudomonadota bacterium
ACATCGAGCCAGGGGATCGATGTCCCCGAGACCGGGAGCGCGTCTTCCCAGGCCAGACGCCAGGCCTGTGCGATCGAGGGAGACTGGCTGCCCCAAGCCTCGTCGACGGCCTCGTCGGGGGCCTCGTCGCCCGCCTCCTCGCCCGCCTCGTCGAGGGCCGCGAGCGCCTCCCGGGCGGCGTCGGCGGTCTCGGCACTGGAGACCTCGCGGAGCTCGGCGGCGACGGCCCTGCGATCCGTCCGGGACCGAACGTTCGGGGAACGGCGCAGCGGATGGCGTGATACCACCCCTCGCGCATCATATCCATCGGACCCCGCGATTGGGCTCATGGGTTTTGATCAATGAGCGTTGGTATAGGGCCTCATCAATGCAGAGCTGCAAAGCTGCTTCGAGGAGGTTCCGTAACAAACCGATCTCACGGAAACGTCTATGCTGGTTCTTCGAAAAGGTCGAATGGTCGGGCACAGGGTCAGTGAAGTCGAGCCTGCAAAACCACCTGTAAGCAAGACTGACATGCACCTCTTCGCAGAGGCGAGATCTGATCGAATGCGTTGGGTGTAGCCCAACAACAGCATCCGGATCATCAGCTCGGGGTCAATCGAAGGAAGCCATGCGAGCTGTAGGACAGTGCCAAAAGTGGACGTACTTCCGAGATGTCAAGGAAGCGATCAATGCCGCACAACGGATGATGGCCGGGCACATACTCTTCAATCGAAGACTCCTAAAACAGCGCGCCCTGCGCCACCTGCCTCGGTGCCATCAAAGCCGGACCCGCACTCTCAAAACGAGTGAACCGGCACCGGACCAACCAATCAACGGACTTTTTCAACACTATCCCCGCCTTTTGACTTCTGCCGACGTGAGGCCGAGCCGCATTGCCCACAACGTTCACGAACTCACCGACGGCTGTGTCGATGGCGGCCTCGGTCCCCTAGGCGATGTCCGGACGGGTGGGATCGGTGACGGAGGAAGAGGCCTTCGTAGTCCCCACCTGCGCGATGGTGGAGCTCAGCAACTTGTTGTCTCGGGGCCGAGGAACTCTCTGTCGACTTGGCATGCGATCTTCTTCGGAGAGCCCAACGGCACGTCAGCGATCATCTGCTCCTTGGCTGCTCGATGCGCGGGCGTGAAGCGGATGGCGCCCTGAGGCGAGAACGCCCTCCGATATGGCAACGTGCGGGACCTGCCCTCGATCATCCCGGCAGAGGGCCCGACTCGGAGTTCGGAGTGGCTCCAGTCGCTGTGGCGAGCCGCGCGGGCTGCTCGCGGCCGAGAGCGTTGACCACTGCGCGGAGCCCCCGCGGACGCGGTGGTTGCGATGCGCAACGGTTGGGCGGAGACGCCGACCCCACACGGCGACATGAGCACTGGCCTGTCGGACGGATAAGACAAACGCGGCCCCGATAGAGGGTGCCCGTGCAGCAGCCGGACGGTCTGCCGACGCGTGCGCTTCTCGACGCCAACGAAACTCAAACTCTGTGCGTAGCTGCCTTCGTCGTGACCCGTCCGCTTTCATGAGGTCGGTTGGCCAGATCAGGGCGACCCGGGCGCAGAGGACGGCCTCACCTGCAAAAGAACCTCTCGGCAAGCGTGTGCCAGAGGGCGCGCCGCGCGCCGTCATGGCCATCGTGCTGAAACGAGCAGGCGCCAATGGGCGCGGGCAAGGGCGCCCAATCGATCCTTGTGCCCCGAAGGATGTGGTTGCGCGTCGCGCCCGACGATTTTGTCAGCGCGTCCAAGGCAAAAGCGGCAGCCGGCTCGGGCCCGCCCAAAAGATAGCCCTGCCAACGGTGCCCAACATGTGGTCTCGACCACAGGCCTGTGCGATGAAGATCTCGTTCGACGCTGCGCAGGTGACCTACACGCCGTTTTCAGAAACGAATGGCGGGCCCCAGTAAACACGCGGAACTCCAACCAAACTGTCCACTTACACGCCGCCAATGGCGACCGCCGTCGCCGCAGCACAGGGCAATGAGAGCGGATGTCGCCCGCAGAATGGACGTCGGTCGACATGGTGGTGCTGC
Organism: Pseudomonadota bacterium; assembly: GCA_039193505.1. Taxonomy (GTDB): domain Bacteria; phylum Pseudomonadota; class Alphaproteobacteria; order Rhodobacterales; family Rhodobacteraceae; genus Algicella. Next base: position 2,025 of record JBCCWM010000578.1, read on the forward strand.
CGACCCGGTCCGGATCTTGCCATCGCGCGTCGAGACCCGAGCACCGGTGACGCTCCGGTCGAGAGCGATCGGCGGACCCTCGGCGCGTGTCGCGATC
>JBCCWM010000579.1:0-2103 GCA_039193505.1 Pseudomonadota bacterium
AGAGGTGATCAAGCTGCCGCGCGGTGCCACGCCGATCGACTTTGCCTACGCGATCCACACCCGGATCGGCGACAGCTGCGTCGGTGCGAAGGTGGACGGGCACCGTGTCCCCCTCTGGACCCGGCTCCGAAATGGTCAGTCGGTGACGATCATCCGCGCAGAAGGCCAACGCCCGCAGGCGAGCTGGGAGGAGATGGTGGTCACCGGGCGCGCAAAAGCGGCGATCCGCCGATCCCTGCGGGAGGATCACCGTGCGGCGCATGTCCGCCTCGGCGCCGAAATCGCGCGCGTCGCCCTCGAACGCGTGGGCAAGCGTGCAACCGACAAAGCGCTCGCCACAGCGGCGGAGCGTTTTGGCTTCGCAGCGCCCGAGGAGCTCCTGCTCCGCCTCGGCGCGTCCGAGATCACGGGCACCGAGCTGATCCGCCATCTCTACCCCGAACTCACCGCCGACGCGCAGGAGCTGAAGGCGTCTATGCCGCTGCCAGGCCTCGGGATTGTCGGTCTCGAGCCCGGCCAGGTGCCGCATCCGGCGCCGTGTTGCCAGCCGATCCCGGGCGAACGCATCGTGGGCATCGCGACGCGCGGCGGCGCGGTTGACGTGCATGCGATCGATTGCCTGACACTCGCAAAACTCGAAGACCGCGCCGAGGAATGGCTCGACATCGCCTGGTCGCCCGAGGCCGCGCGGCGGGCGCATTTGGCCTGTCTTGAAGTGACAATCGCAAACGATGCGGGCGTTCTCGGAAAAGTGTGCACACTGATCGGCGAGCAACGCGCGAATATCACAGACATTGTCTTCACGGACCGCAAACCGGACTTCTATAAGGTGGTGATCGATCTCGAGGTGCGCGACGTCACGCATTTGCATAACGTTCAAACGGCGCTCGAGGCGGATCAGGATGTGAGCCAGGTGGTGCGGTTCCGCGGCCTCGTCGCAGACGGTGCGCTGGTTGGTGCATCCTGATGGTGGTGGCCGCGGGGAGTTGGGGAGTTCTGAGTGTTCAAACGACGGAAGAGCCTCGGGTTCTTGGCAAAGACGCGGGAGTGGGTGTACCCCCGCTCCGGCTGGAGGCGTGCATTGGAGTATATCGGCCACCGGATCAAGCGTCTGCCTGACACACCCCACAAGATCGCGCTTGGTTTTTCCTGCGGGGTCTTCGTGTCGTTCTCACCGCTCTTTGGGTTCCATTTTATCTACGCGGGGGTGTGCGCCTGGATCGTTCGGGGCAACATCCTGGCGGCCTTCATTGGAACGCTTGTCGGCAACCCGGTCACGTTCCCGTTGATGGCGACCACGTCACTCACGGCCGGCTACTGGCTGCTCGGCGTTGAGGCCGAGGCCGCTGGGTTTCGCGCCATCATGGACCGGTTTGGCGAGGCGGTCGGCGCGCTCTGGCAGGCGGTGAGGGCGCCGTTCGGCGGGGGGCCGGCAGATCTTTCTGGGCTTGGTGCCTTTTGGTCCGAGGTCTTTCTGCCCTACTATGTGGGAGGGATTGTCCCGGGGCTCCTGGTGGCGGCGGTGTTCTACTTCGCCACACGCCCGCTGGTTGAGGCCTATCAGACCCGCCGCCGCGCCCGCCAAGTGGCGAGCGCCAAGCGGCGGCTTCTGCAGACCAAGGCCGGCGGGATCTCGAAATCCAGCCCCTGAGACCCGGAGGGAGAGAGATGAGACACCCTGTTGGACGCCTCCGTCTCGGCGTGAACATCGACCATGTCGCGACTGTGCGGAACGCACGGGGCGGTGACACGCCCGATCCGGTGCGCGCGGCAAAACTGGCCGAGGCTGCCGGCGCGGATGGCATCACCGCCCATCTCCGCGAAGATCGGCGCCACATCGCCGACGACGATATCGGTCGGCTGATGGACGCGATCAGCCTGCCGCTCAACTTCGAGATGGCAGCGACCGACGAGATGCAGGCCATTGCGCTCCGCCACCGTCCGCACGCCGTCTGCATCGTGCCAGAGCGGCGCGAGGAGCGGACGACCGAGGGCGGCCTCGAGGTCGCCCGTGAGGAGAACCGACTTGCGCACTTCATCGCGCCCTTGGCCGATGCCGGCTGCCGCCTCTCGATTTTCATCGCGGCCGACCGTCGCCAGATC
>JBCCWM010000580.1:0-2096 GCA_039193505.1 Pseudomonadota bacterium
CCTGTCGCGCGCTTCCGCCACGTCGCGACCGTCTTGGGGGTGATGCCGAGCTCTCTGCTCAGCTCCGCGGTCGAAGCTTGAGATCGCTGTAGTGCTGCTCGGACGGCGTGCGCGGTCGTGGCGCTCCCGCGACGAGCTTGGCCCATAGCGCTTCCTTCCATTCCATCGAACAGATCGCACCATCAAACCGCGGGATCAAACAGATGTCGCTGAGCAGGTGGATGTGTCCGAGGTGGTGATCATCGTCGCCGGTGCCACTGGTCGTCGGCTTGGACGCTTCGGATCGTCGAGAGACACTTGATGGCTGGGAGAGAGCGTCATCTGGTGCGAGGTGCACGGGGTGCCGGCGCCGCACTCTTGCCTCGGCGGCATGAGGAGGATCGGACCACAGAACCACAGTCCAGCCGACTTTGGTCCCGACGCAAGCGATGCTAGCAAGTGGGGCCGGGCCGTGGCCGTAACGGGCGTCACCAGCGTGCGCCGGGTGCGTCATCTCGAGGAGGGTGGTCGCGAGCCGAGCCGGCGCAGGCTCTTACAAGGTTCGGAATTTATCGCAGGGAGTAAGTGCGTCCCTACAACATGTTAACCAACTCCTGGTCGGAGTGAGAGGATTCGAACCTCCGACCCCCTGCTCCCGAAGCAGGTGCGCTACCAGGCTGCGCTACACTCCGACACCGACTGCACGTAGCCGAGTGGTCGACCGGAGGCAAGGGGTGGCCTAGGCAAGGCGCTGGCGGATGCTGTCCACGGCTTTCTTCGATTCAGACGAGAGCGACTGGATCTCTGCCGCGATCACGGCAAAGCCGCGACCTGCCTCGCCGGCGCGCGCGGCCTCCACGCTCGCATTGAGGGAGATCAGATTGATCGACATCGATATGTTGTCGATCTCTTGCATCGCGGACTTGATCAGGTCGCGGTCGTCGGCTGCGTGCTTTTTGCGCTCGTCTTCAAAGTGGTCGGCGAGCGCTTTGAGAAAGGCATCAATCTTCGGCCGCATCTCGGTTTGGGCCGCAACCAAGACAGGGCGCACCGCTGTGGGCGAGACTGCGCCGTCTTCGGCCGCCCGGACCAACGGGCTCAGCTTGTCTTCGACGGCGCCGATCGCGTTTCGCGCCTGGTCTTGCGCGTTTTGCAGATCCTGCGGCACTTTGCCGTTGAGGCTCTCCAGCATTTTCCGGGCGCCGGTCGAGAGCATCTCCCGCGCCTCGAGGATTTTGGCGCTGAGGCCCTTGATCCGCTCAATCTCCTCCATCGCTTCATCGTCGTCGCTGGAAAGCGTTGAGAGATGGGCGCAGATCTCAAAAACGGCAGATCGCATCGGACCGACAACCGACTTGATCTTTTCGAGCACTTCGATCGGGTTGCGTTTCTCGGTCGATTTCATCGCATCCTCAGCGGCAGAGCGGGGTCATCACTTTCGTAGGCTGAAAGTGGTTAACCCGTTCCTAAGCGGTGCCCGCCAAAGCCGCGACGATCGCGTCTCCCATGTCGGATGTCGAGACCGGCCTACGCCCGTCCTCGCCGATCAAGTCAGCGGTGCGGAGACCGTTCGCAAGGACTGTTTCCACGGCGCTCTCGATCTGCGTCGCTGCATCGCCGGCGTCGAAGCTATAGCGGAGCGCCATGGCAAAGGAGAGGATGCAGGCGATCGGGTTCGCTTTCCCCTGGCCGGCGATGTCGGGAGCCGACCCATGCACCGGCTCGTAGAGTGCTTTGGGCCTCCCGTTCTCCATCGGCGCGCCGAGGCTGGCCGAGGGCAGCATGCCGAGCGAGCCCGTCAGCATCGCCGCGAGATCGGACAGGAGATCGCCAAAGAGGTTGTCCGTCACGATCACATCGAACTGCTTTGGCCAACGGGTGAGCTGCATGGCGCCCGCATCGGCATACATGTGCGAGAGCGCGACCTCCGGATACTCCGCATGGACCTCTGTCACGACCTCACGCCAGAGAACGCCCGATTCCATGACATTCGCTTTCTCCATCGAGCAGAGCGTCTTGCCTCGCTTCATCGCGAGTTCGAAGGCCGCGCGGGCCACTCGAGCGATCTCGCTTTCGGTGTAGCGCTGCGTGTTGACGCCGATCCGCTCGTTCCCCTC
>JBCCWM010000581.1:0-2033 GCA_039193505.1 Pseudomonadota bacterium
ACGGGATCGAGCACCGCCTGACCAAGCCGAACCACCCCTGGACCAACGACCAGGTCGAGCGGATGAACCGGACGATCGAGGACGCGACCGCCAAGCGCTCCCCCTCCGACAGCCCCGAACGGCTTCGACGCCCCCCTTCGACGTCCTCGACGCGCACACCTTCGCGCGCCGTCTCACCGGTCTCACGCCCTCCGAGTACATCTGCAAGATCCGGACGCCCGAGCCCCACAGATCCATTGTCGATCCGCTCCACCAGATGCCGGGACTGAACAGCTAGGATGGTGCACTCACGCGAGGCGGTTCAAATCCCTCGAGGCGCTTACACGCAAATCCATTTGGCGAGGCAGGTCAAAGCACCGTCGAGCAGGCCGCGACGTCCTGCGCTTCAACGGCATGTGCCTCGGCTACGATATGGAGAGCCGTGGCCTCGGCCGCCCTCCAAAGCCATCACGGACCGCGGCGGTTCCCGCGTCGCAAGGCAGCCATGAGTGTGTGCCAGCGCCCCGAAACCGTCCGTCTGGACATGGCACCGGCCCCGTAGAACCAAGGATCGGTCAGCGCTGTCGTGCGGCACGGGGCCGTCGTCAATGAAGCTGGCGCAGCTCTTGCCGCGGCCCGACGCTTCTGCTCCGCCGTGCGGCAGTGGCGGAGGCGTGCGGGCCGAGAATGAGAGCCGGATCCGCGTGTGGTCCGGCGTCGAGCACATGCGATCCGACGCGTGGTTGGCTCGCGCTGGCGGCGCGGCGGGAAGCGCACTCTTGAATGCGGCAGACCTGGGTGCAACCCGGTCGTTGCGCGTGACCCGAGACCGTCAAGACCCCACGAGGCGGGCTTGGGTCCATGCTCCGGTCGATCGCCGAAGATGATGCGCTGCGCCGGCGCGTTTCGCCCGCGCAACCTTCACCGCCACCCCCTTGGACTGTGAAAACCTGCCTCATCTGTCCTTGCTCGCTGCAGCGACGCCACACTTGTAGATCCCGCCTTCTCCCCTTCGCCGCCCGGGGGGAGAGTGTGCTTGGCTTTGATGCCTGCGGTGTCGCGATAGGGCAGCCTAGGCTTGGGGCTGAGGCGAGCGACCGACGCGTGGCTGGCACGCGCTCGAAGCAGCGCGATGCCGCCGCCTGCAGCAGCAGTTCCTCATGGCCGAAGTGCTGTGTGTCGACGCCCAGTCGCCGCACTCTCGTCAGATCGACGCGCTCTCAGATCGCATCCATCCAAGCCGCTTTGAACCGCGTCGCCTCGATCGGCGGCTTTCGCAGAGCGCCTGGCAGCGCGCCAATCTTTTCTGCAGTCGCGGGCAGAGCGATGGGCACGAGCGTCTCTCCAAAGAGGGGGGGTGAGCCTCGGCCCCGTTCGGCGCGCCGAATGCAATCCGCGTGTCTGCATCATGGCCCTGCATCTTTGGTCCACGTGCACGGGACCGAACATCAACGACAATCGAGGAAACGTCGCGGAGACCCGTGGCAGCCGCGGCGCGAGGCAGGGCGATGAGAGCGTCAGCAAGACGTTCACCACAATCGGCGGCTCTACCGGCTCGGAAATTTCGCCCGTTTTGAGCTGGCACGACACACGCGCAACAAGAACTCGGCCAACATGCCACTCAAGCGCATGGATCTGCCGGTCCGCGGGCGGAGACGACACCGCGAGCCGCTCCGCCGCTCAGGCAAGACGTCCGCCGCGTACCGCCTCGAAGACTTAGAGCACTTTGACGAAAGTGATCCGCCCTGCTGCGGGGCGTGCCCAAGTCGAACCTGTCCTCCTCCACAGGACCTCCAACGCCGGGCCAAAGGTGAGGGCGCTTCCGCGAAAACCGAGGACGCTGGATGCCCGGCCATCGAACTCCCTACCGGCATGACGAGTCCTGTCCTGCGCGGCCCGCCGGTTTTCTCGACCTAGCGGATCGACGCCAACGGTTGGAGCGCTCGTGAACGGGCGGCGGTGATGGTGTCGGGATCGGCGCGCGAGGCGACGGGGTTTGCCTCGGGGGCGGTGTGCTCGGCGCAGGCGGTCGACGGCCGCCCAGAGGTCGAGGG
>JBCCWM010000582.1:0-2024 GCA_039193505.1 Pseudomonadota bacterium
GCGGAGTTTGTTCGCACCCATGCCGACCGTCTCGATGTCGATCTCGTGGTCACGGCGGACGGACCGCAGCACCCGTCCGGACAACCCATCGTCACGTTTGGGGTCCGCGGCATGGTGAGCTTTGAGTTGCGCGCCCGCACGGCCGGACGCGACGCCCATTCCGGCAATTTCGGCGGGGTGATGCCCAACGCGATCTGGACTCTGGTCCATCTCCTCGGAACCATGAAGACACCGGACGGCACAATCACGATTGAGGGTCTCCACGACCCCGTCATCGCGCCGACCGAGGCTGAGCGGGCAGCGGTGCGGGCGCTGCCTTTGGACGTGGCGGCGGTCCTGCAAGAGACCGGCATGACGCAGCTGGACCAGCCGCTGGACCGTGGCTTCTACGACCGGCTGATGTTTCACCCGACACTGACCATCAACGGTCTCCACGGCGGCTACGGCGGTCCCGGCTCGAAAACCGTGCTGCCGGCCGAAGCCGTGGCCAAGTGCGACATTCGCCTGGTCGAAGCGATGACACCCGACCAGGCGCTCGCCGCCGTCACAGCGCATGTCGCCAAGCATGCGCCGGAGGTCGAGGTCGTGCCGATGGGCGGCATGCTGCCGTCAAAGACACCGCTCGACAGTCCGTTTGCCGATCCCGTCATCGCGGCGGTCGCGCGTGGCATGGGGCGAGCGCCGTTGATCTACCCAGTCGTCGGTGGGAGCCTGCCGGACTACGTCTTCACCAAGGATCTCGGCGTGCCGGCCCTTGTCACCCCATATGCCAATGCCGACGAGGCCAATCACGCGCCCAATGAGAACATCGAACTGCGGCTGTTCCTGAACGGTATCCGAACGGGCGCCGCCCTCCTTTGGGAGCTCGGACAGATGTCGGAGCCCTCGGCGCGGTCCTAACGACATCGCCGGGTTTGCTCCGGTTTTGGCCTGAAACAGAGGGCGTAAATGCGCGTCCGTTGCGATTGATCCCGACCGCTCCGAGCCTTGGTGATCAGCTCCCAACTCGGCGTGCCGGCCGTCTTTGAACTGTCGCCGATGCGGACCTGTCGCCCGACGGGACCCAAGTCTAGAGCTGCAGCCGATCGTTTGGATCGTGTTCTGCAGCTTCAAAGTGGTTTGCGCATTCGCATGGCGAGGACAGTTCGACGATGCGCCCGATTGCGCCCCACAGGCCGTCGACCGACCGTTCCGCCGCCTTTCGCAACAGAGCCCTCGTTTTCGCGAAGACGTTTTCGATTGGACTAAAGTCCGGGCTGTTGGGCGGGAGGACTCAGCTCCGCGCCCGCCGCCTCGATCAGGTTGCGGACGCGCGGCCCCTTGTGGCTGGAGAGGTCGTCCATGACGACGATGTCGCGAGGCCGAAGCTCCGGGACGAGGACGTTCTCGACACAAGCTTCGAAAGCAGCCCGGTTGATCGGGCCGGAGATGACGAAGGGGGCGAGCATGCCGCGAAGGGTCGGCGCGCCGATGAAGGTCGTCGTGGTCCAGTGCCCGTGCGGCGCGCCCATGCGCAGACGCTTGCCGCGCGGACAACTCCCCTTGGTTGCGGGGCCCGTGTGTGTCGCACCATCGGAACCCGCTCGGTTTAAGCCGCCGATTTGAATGCCTCGGTTGGTGTCCCCATGGCAAAGGCCTGCTGCGGGCGTTTGTGGGTGGAGACCTGGATCCGGTCGCCTGCGGCTCGGGTCGCGTGGGACAGGCTCTCGAAACGCTGGCTATGGACAGGCGGCTCTTTCAGGGACCGGATCGGGGGCTCCAGCATGGCGTTCCGCTGTGGACAGGGGGGCGTGGTGACCTCCCGAGCGAGACTGTTGCGTCCGACCGGGGCCCCGTGTCCTTCCGAGACGCGAAGACGCGGCCCTAGCACGGCGAACGCGATACCGGCCAGAACCCAAAAGGCCGGGATCGACGGGAACTTCATCGCGCCCGGCCCACCTCTGCAGAACGGCATTTGCGACGCGTTCGGCGGCCGAATGCGCGACGAGGCGTTGAACGAGGCGCCATTCCGCGGCCTCGACCAC
>JBCCWM010000583.1:0-2016 GCA_039193505.1 Pseudomonadota bacterium
CCACGGCTCCGGATCCCGCGCCCGCCGGCGGCCCAGGCGCATCTGCTCCACATTCGCGATCAGACGCCGGACCGTGGCCGGCACGCACCCTCCGCCCCCAAGCCTCGACCCGCCCACGGATCCCGCCCCGCATTCGGATGGATCCAACCCACTCGGGGGATACCTCACGGCCGCCTTGCCGCCAACAGCAACCGCCCGGCAATTCGGGGCCGTTGCGGCCTAGAGGCGCACGCGCTCCGCTCTGAGCTTGCCGTTGAACGCTTCGATGAACCCGTTCTCTGTGGGTTTGTCCGGTCGTTAAGTGTCCAGCGTGACATCGGTGGCATACGCTCAGAGGTCGAGGGTGCGTGGGATGACGTCACTGCCGTGATCGACCCAGATCGTTCTGGGGCAACCGATCTTCCCACAGACCCGCTCGAGCGTTTGGACGACAGCTTCGCCCCAATGGCTGAATCGGGGGGCGGCCGCGGGACACAACCGGAAATGGGTGTTGGCGACAGTCAGGGTGCAACGTCTTTTTCCCAAGGTGAGCCGGTCATGGACAAAATCCATTGACTGGACATCGTTCGACCTGACGGTCTTCGCGCCGAGTTGCTGTTGCGCGCCGCTCCAGATGTTCGGTCTTGAGCTCGAGGCCCAACTCATTGTCACTCCTGCCCGTCTTCTTCATGTCGATGACCCGGTGCTCGCGCGTCGGCCGCACATGGACACGTCTGTACCCAGAGCGCCCACGCCTTGGTCCGCCTCTCGACCCCAGCCCGCTCCGTCCGCCGGGACTTGTGGTGTGTCCAGTGAACCTTCTCTCCGCGCTACGTTCGCGAAGGAGGAACGTCCCATAAGACGATCACCGACAGCGAAGAAGGCTGCGCCGCGTGATGCGGCGACAACGCTGGCTCAGCAGCGCCTGAGCGTTCTGGAGCTGGCCAGAAAGCTTGGGTACGTGGGCGAAGCGCGCCCTGAGCTGGACCTTGACCGAACCGGCTCCTGGACGTGACAACGGCGGTTCCAGGTTAGAGGACGCGTGGCCGCATCGCGGCCGCGTAAGTCCGAAAGCGGTCTTCGAAGGTCTCGAGGACCGGCCGCCGATCCACAAGAGCCACCCGCAGACGACCCCGCCCGACGCTGTTGAGACGATCGCGGCAGTGGCGCGGACGCACCCGGCCAATAGCGCCACGCGTCACGCGGCCATCCTGGCGTTGGACGGCGGTCGCGTGTCGTCGGTCACGATCCAGAAGGTCCTTTATAGGCCTGTGCTGGAGACTAAAATCGACCGCTGGCCCGTGCTCGAGATGCAAAGTGCCAAGATCGCCGTCGAGCTCACCTGCGAGGAAGCGGCCTTCCTCAAGGAGCTGAGCCCCTCCTCCCCGGAAAGGCACGTGGAGGCAAGCGCGCCGGGCGACTTCCCTCGGCGTATTCATCGGCCACCTCAAATCTGTGTTCTAGCGTGCCTCAATATCTCTAGGCAGCCGGTGTCTGCCATGGGGTCTAGGACATTTGCGAAGGTGCCGGCGAGGCTCACAAACGTTCGGCCGTCCGACCGCGCTCTCGACCTGCAAGTGCAAGCGATCCTGACCCACAACGTCAGCGACATTTTGCGACACCGAGCGCCACCCCTGCGAGCTCTCCATCGACCTCAGTCGCCAGTGTCGCTCGGACCGATGGCGCGACATGGCCCGTCGTCGAACGTCGCCAGACCAAGGCGCTACCGCCCAAGGCGAACGGCTCCATCGAGCGCCTCAAGGGCACAGTCTTGGGCGAGACCTTCCGGTTGACGCTGCGTGAGACCTTCCATGACACAGCCGACACGCTGCTGTTCGACCTCGACGCCTGTCGCGTCCACGCCCCCCCGAGCGCACCATCCGGGCCACCGCAACCAGGGCAAACGGCCCGGTAAGGCAGCCGTTTCATGCGCCAGACAAGAGGGACAGGTGGACGAGCCTCGTTCGGTTGCGCGCCGCCATCGGCCGGTGCCCGCGTGAGAAACGTCGTTTGCGCGACTGCAATTGTCGGGGGGCG
>JBCCWM010000584.1:0-2008 GCA_039193505.1 Pseudomonadota bacterium
CGGAGGTCTTGCCATTGCCAGCTTCATCGGCGGCGCGAGCCTGGGTCGACTGCGTTCGGCGATGCTCGCGGCGGAGCCCGATCGGCCGGCGGCGCGGATGCATCCGCTGGTCGACCCACGCGCGGCGCCAAGCCTTTTGCAACGCGCTGGCTGGAGGGATCCCGTCGTCGACACGCACACCCTCAGTGTGCGCTATTCTTCGCTCGAGCGCCTGGTGCACGACCTTCGAGATCAGGCCCTTGGTAGCGCGCTAGCGGATCGACCGCCGCCGTTGGACAAAACCGCCCGAGCGCGCGCGCAAACCGCCTTTCTCAGCGACGCCGACGCCGATGGCAAAGTGACCGAGACCTTTGAGATCATCACCCTGACCGGACGGCGATCTCTGGCTGGCACTTAGCCCTCCAAAGCCGCTTGTGCAGCGGCAAGGCGCGCGATCGGCACGCGGTAGGGCGAGGCGCTGACGTAATCCAGACCCACGCTTTCGCAGAATTCGATCGAAGCCGGGTCCCCGCCATGCTCGCCGCAAATGCCAAGCTTGATATCGGGACGCTTGGTGCGCCCGCTTTCCGCCGCCATCTCAACGAGCTGACCGACACCATCGATATCGATGCTGACGAACGGATCGCGCGGGAAGATACCCTTGTCGACGTAAGGGGCGAGAAACTTGGCGGAATCATCGCGGCTGACGCCCAATGTCGTTTGTGTAAGATCGTTGGTGCCAAAGCTGAAAAATTCGCCCTCTTCGGCAATCTCACCCGCCATCAGAGCCGCGCGCGGCAGCTCGATCATCGTGCCGACCAGGTAAGCGACGCGGAGGCCTTGTTCGGAGAAGACCTCTGCGGCTACGCGGTTTACCAGCGCGCGCAAGATGGCGAGTTCCTTTTGCGTGGCGACCAACGGGATCATGATCTCAGGCAGAGGTGATTCTCCGCTCGCCTTCTGCACCGCGCACGCCGCCTCGAAGATCGCGCGCGCCTGCATCTCGTAGATCTCCGGGAAGGTGATCCCCAACCGGCAACCGCGATGACCCAGCATCGGGTTGAACTCATGCAGCTCGCCCGCACGGCGTTTGAGATGGTCCACCCCCAACCCCGTCGCATCCGACAGCTCAGCAAACTCGGCATCGCCATGCGGCAGGAACTCGTGCAGCGGCGGATCGAGCAGGCGGATCGTGCACGGCAGGCCCGCCATCACCTCGAAGATCGCGGTAAAGTCGCTGCGCTGTGCGGGCAGCAACTGGTCAAGCGCCTTGCGACGCCCCGCCTCGTCTTCGGCGAGGATCATCTGGCGCACCGCGCTGATGCGCGAGGCGTCGAAGAACATGTGCTCGGTACGGCACAGGCCTATGCCTTCCGCGCCGAATTGCCGCGCCATCTTGCAGTCCGCCGGGGTCTCCGCGTTGGTGCGCACCTTCATGCGGCGATTTTCATCGGCCCACTTCATCAGCGTGCCAAAGTCGCCGACCAATTCTGGCTCCACTGTCGGCACGATGCCCAACATGACCTGACCGTTAGCGCCGTCGAGCGTGATCTCGTCGCCCTCTTTGAGCTCTTGCGACCCGATCCGAAGAGTCCGCGTATCGCGATCGATCGAAACCGCGCTCGCGCCTGAGACGCAAGGACGCCCCATGCCGCGCGCCACAACGGCGGCGTGGCTCGTCATCCCTCCGCGCGCGGTCAGGATGCCTTGCGCTGCGTGCATGCCGTGAATGTCCTCCGGGCTGGTTTCAACCCGCACAAGGATGACCTTCTCCCCGCGCCCGGCCCATTGCTCCGCCGTATCCGCATCCAGCACGATCTTGCCCGCCGCCGCGCCGGGCGAGGCTGGCAGCCCGACGGTAAGCACATGGCGCTCCGCCTCAGGATCGAGCGTCGGGTGCAGCAGCTGATCGAGCGCCATCGGATCGATCCGCTTCACCGCTTCGGGCTTGGTGATGAGGCCCTCTTCGACCATGTCGACCGCCATCTTGAGCGCCGCCTTGGCGGTGCGCTTGCCCGAGCGGGTTTGC
>JBCCWM010000585.1:0-1944 GCA_039193505.1 Pseudomonadota bacterium
GCCGCCTCCATCCGCGGCGGCGGGCGGGTTGCCCTTGGTGGCAGTGGCCCGTATCTATCGTGGCAATGGGGGTTGAATGAAACGACTGGCGAACAGTCTGACCGGACGTTTTCTCGGGCTGACGATTTTATTCGTGATGCTCGCCGAGGTCCTGATCTTTGTTCCATCGGTTGCGCGCTTCCGCCTCGATTACTTGGGAATGAAGCTCGAGTTGAGTCAGACAGCCTCGCTCGCTCTCCTGGCTGACGAAGATCTTATGGTTGATCCTGAGCTCGAGGCGGAGCTCTTGGAGAATGCCGGCGTTTTGAACGTCGTCCTCCGCCGCGACAGCATGCGGCAGCTGATCTTGGCGTCGCCGATGCCGGCCGAAGTGGAAGAGACTTTCGATCTGCGGGATGCGGACTTCGTGACGCTGGTTCGCGACGCGCTGGGGACGTTCTTTCGGTCCGAGGACCGGGTGATCCGGGTCATCGGCGAGCCGGTGAATTCCGGTGGCGTGATGATCGAGGTGACGCTCTACGAGAGCCCGCTCCGCGCCGCGCTCCTGACGTATGGGTACAACATCCTGCGGCTGTCGCTCATCATCTCGCTCGTGACCGCGGCGCTTCTGATCATCGCGGTTCGTATCTGCATGGTGCTTCCAATCATGCGTGTGGTCGATCAAATGCAAGCCTTCCGCGACGACCCGGAGGATGCGAACAGGATCATCCGTCCCGCCTCGGGCGTCAGCGAAGTGCGCGAGGCCGAGGAGGCGCTCCACGATCTGGAGACGCAGCTGACGGCGTCGCTGCGCCAGAAGGAGCGGCTGGCGGGCCTTGGGGGTGCTGTCAGCCGGATCAGCCACGATTTGCGCAACATGCTGACGACTGCGCAGCTTCTGGCTGACCGGCTGGAGCGGTCCAAGGATCCCGCCGTGGCCCGCGTGGCGCCGAAGCTTGTCGGATCGCTTGACCGGGCCATCAACCTTTGCGAGCGGACGCTTGCGTTCGGCAAGGCGGAGGAGCCGGCACCGGTGCTCGCGCCGGTCAGTGTCGCGCGTCTTGTGCGAGATGCGATGGAGAGCGACCGGCTGCGCACCGAAGACGACGGGATCCGCCTCGTTTGCGAGATCCCCGAGACGCTCGAGATCGTCGCAGACGGGGAGCAGCTCTACCGTGTTTTCGCCAATTTGATCCGGAACGCGCGGCAGGCGATTGTGGCCGAAGGACGCGGAGGTGAGATCTCGGTCAGCGCAGAGCAAGTGGTCGAGGGCTGCGTGATCCGCGTCGCCGACAGCGGGCCCGGCCTCCCGCAGAAGGCCGTTGATCATCTCTTCAAGCCGTTTCGCGGTGGGGCCCGCCGGGGCGGGACCGGCCTCGGCCTCGCGATCGCGGCGGAGCTTGTCAAAGGCCATGGCGGCCGTCTGGACCTGATCGAGACATCTGACGCCGGCACGGTCTTTGCAATCGTTTTACCGACGCAAACTGGCCTCACCTCGGATTCCGGTGCCAGTAACCTTCGTTTAAAGAGCGTGTCCTAACCTGTTTCTGTTTAACCGGATCGGGTGCCGGTGCGACAGTGGGAGTGGTGTGGTGCGAGATGTGTCTTGGCTTCGGATGCGGATCTTTTCTGTGGGTCGGGATCCTCGGCCGCAGCGTCGGATTGAGCCTGTGTTGGTGAGGCCAAGGCCCGATCCTGTCGCGGATGCGTGTCCTTCGCTTGGCACTCCGCCACATGTGCGGCGACACCTCCGGCAGTTTGCACCGACCCCGGCCAATGATCTGGGGTGGTCTTGCGCGCCCTCGCCCGGGCGGATCGGCGGACCCCCTTTGCCCTTGCAAAGGCGGTGATGGCCGTCTATCACCCGCGCTCACGGACCGATAGCTCAGCTGGATAGAGTACTTGACTACGAATCAAGGGGTCGGGGGTTCGAATCCTCCTCGGTCCGCCACCTTGGTGCCGGCA
>JBCCWM010000586.1:0-1943 GCA_039193505.1 Pseudomonadota bacterium
AGACGGGCAATCACTGCGTCCCCTGGAACCTCCTGCCCCTCATCCACACGGATCTCGGCAAGCGTTCCTCCCCGTTCGAAGGCAAGTGTTGTGCTCTCACGTGCCTCGACTTGGCCGGTGAACCGGCGGATCGCCGTGAAGCCCGCAACGCGGGTCAGCGGCGTGACGGAGACCGGCACCGGGGGCGCGGCAGTCGGGACCTCAATCCCTGTGGCGCGAGCCGTTATGGCGCCGCTCAGGCCACTGACCATGCCCACGGCGAGGGCCACGGTGGCGGTGGTGGCGGCGAGAATGCCGAGACGGCGGAGTATGGTGCGCAGGTTGAGCATCGGTGACCTCGTCCTCAGTTGCTCATGTTAGCATTGCTAACATATGTTAGAGATCCTAACTTTGGCAACAGTTACGTCCCCGTCACGCTCAAGGATCACCGCCATCGCTGAAAAAACGCTCAAACGCCGAAAAAAAGAGGGATATCATCACGGCGACCTCCGGGCGGAGCTCGTCGCCGCGACGCGCGAGTTGGTGGAGACCAAGGGCCCCGACAAATTTTCGGTGTCCGAGGCCTGTCGAATCGCCGGCGTCTCCACCGCAGCTCCTTATCGCCACTTTGAGACCAAGACCGATATGCTCTTCGCCGTCGCGATCGACGGGATGGAGCGACAGCGGATTCTGATGGAAGAGACGGTCCGAAAGCATACTCGTGGCTCAGCCGAGGCGATCGCGGCGCTCGGCGATCTCTACGTCGCCTTCGCGGTGGCCGAAGAGGGAGTCTTCCGTCTCGCCTTCGGGCTGACCCGGGGACATGATCAACGAGAGGACCTCCCCGGTGCTGGCAAGAGATGCTTTGGCGTGGTGATGGAGGAGGTCAGGCTCTACCTCCGTACGCCTGCAATTGATCAGGAGGTGATCGATCGTGCCTTCTCGCTTTGGACCATGGTCCATGGCATGTCGTTTCTGATCATCGACAAGAAGCTTGCCGTGATGGATCTGCCGATCGACACGGCCGCGCTCATCCGCGAGAACACCGTGCGGATCCTCGGCCCCCGCCCCGCGGCCTGACCGAGAGTGTCGGATCGGCGTGCCGCAAACCGCAATTCGCCTTAGCCCGCGTTTCTCAGAAGCAGCGAATGCGGCAGGCCTTGGCACGGGAGACGAGGTCCTGAGACCCAGCCCGCAACTGGTGCCGTCGCCTCCGAACCACCGGGATTGGCTCTTTGGGGCGGATCGCGATGCAGAGCCCGACACTGTCTTAAGGTGCTCGCTGAAGCTCGGGCACTGGCGAGCGCTGCGATCTGAGGGCATCCCGGTTGTCGCGACGGAGATGGCTGAGGACGTGGCGTACGGCAAAGCGAAGGGCGCGCTCGGGGCGGTGAAGGGCGAGCAGGCGATGGCCGAGCTGCCTGCACGGTTCGAGGCACATCCGACGCTGGTCCATGGGGAAAAAGGCCTGACTCGAGCGGGCGTCCGGGGTCTGCGGACGGGCGCGGCGAGAAAGGCGCCCTTGGTCGATGCGGAGACCGCGAAGGAGCTGCGTGCCAAGATCGGGGCACATGCAGTCGCCAACATGTGTGTCGCGACGCCTCACGCCCTGGGGCGGGACGTGAAGCGGGGACGGTCGGGACCGGGCATCTGCAAGTGTCGGCCGCCGTGCAGTGCCGGGCGCTCTCGGGCGCAGTACGGTGTCGGCCGCCCTCGATCCCGCGGTCGGGCTTATTCCACCGCCCGAGAGTGTCCGGTCTTCTGTGCAGAGGGCAGCGGCTCCATGCCGAGAGAAAAGGACATGGATCATGGCAGAGAACATCAATGAGGACGTTCTGGACGAACGTCCGATGGGGTGCGAGCGGCCGGAGAACCCGCTCGGCGATGACGGTCTGGTGGCGGCACTCGAGACGGCGCTGATGCAGCGCATGCCGGCGGCCACGCGGACCGACCGCCTGGGCCAC
>JBCCWM010000587.1:0-1905 GCA_039193505.1 Pseudomonadota bacterium
TCACTGGCGCGGATCACACGGATACGGAGATCTTCGCAGAGGCACTGAGCCATGCACGCCGGCCTCCTGGTCCAGCAAACATGATGGATCACAAAATCGATAGACTGTGACTCCCTCCCGATTCAGTCGGACGCGGAAATGTTCTAGCGTGCTTGCGGTGGCCCGTGTGGTGAGATCCGACCTTTCTCAAGACTTCGATTGGACGCGGCCTGGCGCGTGCTCGAACCGGTCGTGGATCCGCGCCAAGACCACGCTCGTCTCGGGTTGGGGCATCCTGAGCTCACTCGAAACCCACCCCGGTTCGGCGGAACAACAAGGTTTGCTCTCTGCTGGCGGTGCCGCGGTTGCTGAGAGCGTGGGGACCGAGCAACGGGTTGAGCTCGCAGGATGCGCCGAAGTCCAAGCGACATGCGGGTCGTCCGTTGGCTGTCTAGACGAGCATGTTCCAGGCGAGGGCCGTTCCGCGCTTGAGCGGGCGCGCGGCGCGGCGACCCAACACCTTAGGTAAGTGCTTTGGAGCGAGGCCGTTGCCGGGGCGGATGGACCGTACGGTTTTGTCGCTCAGCGCCTCGCCCGCCTCCACATCCGCCACGATGTAGAGGGATCGGCGGAACTGTGCGTTTGCACCGCCAATCGAGGAGCGGTTGTGCTTGGGAGGGCCGAGCGCCGTGTGCGCCATCTGGCAGTCTTGGACGAGTTGGTGAAACTCCTCGGGCTCGAGCGAGAACTCAGCATCCGGGCCGCCATCCGCGCGCGCGAGCGTCAGATGCTTCTCGATGATCGTCGCCCCGCAGGCGATCGCGGCCACAGCGACGGCGGAGCCCGGGCTGTGGTCCGAGAGCCCCACCGTCACGCCGAACGCGTCGGCGAGCGCACCGATCGTGCCGAGCCGCATCTCCTCAGGTTTGGCGGGATAGGACGAGACGCAGTGAAGAAGGGCAATGTCCGTCGCACCGCCCTCTCTCGCAGCGGCAAGTGCCTCCTCGATCTCACCGAAGGTGGCGATGCCGGTCGACATGATCAGCGGCTGGCCAGTGGCCGCGGCCTTTCGGATGAGCGGCGTGTCGACCAGCTCGAAGGAGGCTATCTTGAAGGCCGGCGCATTCAGTGTGGTCAGAAAATCGATGGCCGACGGGTCGAAGGGCGACGAGAACGCGAGAAGGCCCCGTTCGTGCGCGCGGGCGAAAAGCTCCTCGTGCCACTCCCACGGCGTGGACGCCTCTTGGTAGAGGTCGTGGAGCGTTCGCCCCGCCCAAGGCGTCCCCTCCACCACAAACTCCGGGCCGTCGTGATCGATGGTGATCGTGTCGGCCGTGTAGGTTTGGAGTTTTACGCAATCCGCCCCAGCCTCCGCAGCCGCATCGACCAGCGCTAGGGCCCGCGCGAGCTCCCCATTGTGGTTGCCCGACAGTTCCGCAATCAGGAAAGGCGCCGCGCCGAGACCAACCCGCCGGTTGCCGATGTCAAAGGTCTTCTGCATCACGGCCTCCTTGTCTGTCCCGGTCTCATTGCGGCCTCGCCGCGTCGATCTCAAGCGCTTCTTCAGGCAGCGGGTGTTCGGGAAATCTCGTCCCGTTGTAGAATGGATGCGCTGAGAGAAGCCTGTCGCGGAAGCTGCGGAGGTCTCCGGGCGCGATCCCAGCGAAGGTTTCAGAGAACGCGGCAAGGCTCGCCGCCTCGTCTGACGCCCGCTCCGCTCCGCGGCCGCTTTCGCTTCCGTGGACTGCGACGGTGTGGTGGGGGCCGTACACCACGCGGAAGAGCGTTTTGACACGAGGGACATGATAGTCCGTCGTCGCCACGGTTAGCCTGACCTTCGGGAACAGCGCACCAAGCTGAATGCGCGAGAGGATCGCGTCGCCGGACGTGTCGCGCGCATATCTGTTGACGAGGAGCGCCGCGTCA
>JBCCWM010000588.1:0-1904 GCA_039193505.1 Pseudomonadota bacterium
GATCCTCGACTTTCTGATCTGGGCGCAGCATCTCGTGACCCACAAAGTGCCGCTTCTCTGGCGCGTGCACCGGGTCCACCACGCCGACCCCGACATCGATGTCTCGACCGCGATCCGTTTTCATCCGATCGAGATCGCCCTTTCGATGCTTCTGAAGATCGGCGCGGTCTACGCGCTCGGGGCGCCGGCCGTAGCCGTGCTGATCTTTGAGGTGATGCTGAACGGCATGGCGATGTTCAACCATGCAAACCTCGCCCTGCCACCACGGGTGGAACGGGCGCTGCGGCTTCTGGTGGTGACACCCGACATGCACCGGATCCACCACTCGGTCGAACGGGCAGAGCACGACACGAATTACGGCTTCTCGCTCTCGATCTGGGACCGGGCGTTCCGAACCTACTGCGCGCACCCCGCGCGCGGTCAGACCGGGATGGAGATCGGTCTCCACCTGCCGGACACGGCGCCGGAGCGGATCGGCCCGGCCCTCTGGCTGCCGTTCTCACGGTGAGCGGGTTTGCCGCCGATGTCGCCGGTGAGGGTCTTCAGATCCTCGGCACGCTGACCGCGCGTGACGGAAACCTGCCCGGCGGCGCGGTCAGCCTCTCGCTTTTGGGCCCCGACGGACCCGTGTTCTGGCCGATCTTCGAGGCATCGCCCGAGGCGCAGGACGGCGCGCCGGATCCCCTGGATCGATGGTCGATGCGGGTGGTCGGCGCACTTGCCGAACGAGCGGGCGGCACCGCGATCTTTCCGTTCGGTGGCCCGCCCTGGCATCCGTTTCTCCGCTGGGCAGAGGCGACGGGACGGATCTACGCATCCCCGGTCGGGCTCCTCGTCCACCCGACGGAGGGGCTTTGGGTCTCGTTTCGGGGCGCCGTGGCCCTGCCCCACTTGCTCAGCCTGCCAGCCCTGCCATCGCCCTGCGTGAGCTGTCCCGATCAACCTTGCCGCTTTGCCTGCCCCGCGGGCGCGATGGTGCCCGAGGGCTACGACGTGCCCAAATGCAAATCCCATATCGCAGCGCCCGAGGGGGTTGCCTGCCGCTCCGGCTGCCGCGTGCGCGCATCCTGCCCAGTCGGCATCGGGCGCCGCACGCCCAAGCAGTCGGCCTTTCACATGGCCGCCTTTCATCCCAGCGCGCCGACGTGAAGCTCATCCTGATGCGGCACGCGAAGTCAGACTGGGCCTTCCCCGAGCCCGATCACGCGCGCACTCTCAACGCTCGCGGGCGACGCGCGGCCAAAGCGCTCGGCGATTGGCTCAAACGCGCAAACCATGTTCCGGACACGGCGCATGTCTCAGATGCCGTGCGCACGCGCGAGACGTTCGAAGGTCTCGACCTCGCAGAGACGGAGCTTCATCTCCACGAGGAGCTCTACCACGCGGACCCTGGCGTCATGCTCGCCATTCTGCGCGGCGCTGATGCCGAGACCGTCCTAATGGTGGGCCACAATCCGGGGATAGCGGCCTTTGCGGCAAGGCTCGTCGCCAAGGCCCCCCAGCACGCGGAGTTCGGCCGGTATCCGACCGGCGCAACGACCGTCATGTCCTTTGAAGCCGACACTTGGTTCGAGGTGGGACTTCAGGACGGCCAGGTCGTCGACTTTCAAATCCCCCGCGCGCTGTAGAAGAGTGCCTCCAACGCTTGGACCCCTCGGGCTCGAGCGGCGATGGTCGCGTCGGGATCGGCGCGCCGGACGGAGGGTTTGGCCTCGGTCGCGGTGTGGTCGGCGATGAACCGGTTGATCGCGGCCCGAAGGTCCAGGACGGAATGGACGACACCGGGCTTCGACGGGCGCCGGGTCGGCGTCGCGAAGACGCCCTCGACAGCGTCCGGCCACGACGGTGAGGTCGGTGTGACGTGGACCGTCCGGCGCGGGTGACGCCCGAGCCGGCGGCGCAGC
>JBCCWM010000589.1:0-1885 GCA_039193505.1 Pseudomonadota bacterium
AGCTGGGCCATGGCGAGGGCGCGTTCCGGTCGAGCGAGGGCTGGAAGGCGGCGTCGAAGCTCTCCGGCATCTTCACATGCATCAGCCGTGCCGTCGACAGCGCGACCGCAATGCGGCGGTTCTCGCGGATGCTGAGCTCCTCGCCGAGGAGCGCGTCGATCGCCTCGATCGCGCCGATTTCGCGTCCGCCACGGGCCTCGGAAGGGTGGCGGCCACATGGCGACCTCCAGGCGCTGCACGGTGCGGTCGAGGGCCTCCAGCGCGCGCGGCACCTTGAGACCGACGGGGTTGGTGCGGATCCGCTCCAGCACGGTGCTCATGGCCAAGCTCCCGCGGCCAGGCGCGGACCGACCGCCTCGTGGACGTCGAGCGGGCGATGCGCGACGCCTCCGGGCTGAGAGACCGGCTGGGCGGGCGGGGCCTTTCGGTGCGCGGGATCGACCCGGCGCTGGCCGCGACCTTCGAGCACGGGGTGGCTCGCGATGAGCTGTCCGTCCTCGAAGATCCGGATCTCGCTCGGATGGGTCTGCACCTCGACCGCCAGGCGGCGCGTCCCGTCGGGACCCGAGTGCTGTTTGCCGCGCGCCCACTGTCCTTGGACCCGTGGCGGACAGCGGCTCGCCCGAGATCATGCCGTCCTTGGCGATCCGCCGCTCGACCGTCAGCACGCGCGTGTCAGGGGATCGCGGGCGGCGGGATCGGCGCCGGTTTCTCCTCGGCGAAGTGCTCGTCGACGATGCGCCCCGTTGTGGCGTGGCGTCGCGGGGTGGCGATCTCGATCCGCCAGGTGTCGGACTGCGAGTCCGCCAGATGTCGGACTGCGCATCGAGATCGTCGAGGCTGAGGAAACTCCGCGCGAGGAAGACGTCCTGGCGCACATCGCGGTAGGGTCTCTCGACCTTGCCTGTCGTCTTCGCCCTGGAGGGCTGGCCGGCCCGCGGCGCGGCGCCGCAATGGCCGAGACGCGCCACGAGCGAAGCGTTGCAGGTGACCACGCCGTCGCCGCTCTCGCCGATCACCGCGTTCGTCGGGCGATCCGTCCACTGGACGGCTCGCCTTATCCTCCTCACTCATCCGGTCGTAGAGGAGCTCGGTCGTGGCGCCCCCAAGCGCGGCGAAGGCAGCGATGTGACAGCGCAGCACGGTCTGCAGGTCCTCGGAGGCGCAGAACCGGCCCCAGAGCCAACGGGAATGAGCCAGCGGGACTGCCCCAGGACGATGGAGACGAGCCAGGCTTTCCCAAAGAGGCCGGGCCCAAAGAGGCCGGGCCCATAGAGGCCGGGGTCGTCGGCGAACGCGATCTTGAACTCGGCGAAGCCCACCTGCGCCTGCTGCCCCGGCGTTCGCCGTTGGTCTCGAACGCATGGCGGCACACTGGCTCGCCTCGACGCGCCGTTCGAAGGAAGGCCGCGGCGCGGACCGGACCTCGCAGAGGCAATCGGTCACGGCCGAACAGCCGCCGGCATATCCGAGCTCCCGGATCTCGCGCAAAAGGCGCTTCCCCGTGGGATCGGGGGACTCGGGCGACGCGCTCGCGCAAAGAGGCCTCATAGGGCGCGACGATCCGCTCCACCGGCGCCCTCGGCGTGTAAGCCGGCGGCTCGAGCCCGCGCTCGAGATGCCGCCGAAGGGTCTTGCGATCGCAGCCCACCTTCCGCGCGATCGCGGCGACGCTGAGCGCCTGTCTCTTCAAGTCACGGATCGAGACGATCTCCCTCAGTCCTTTCACCGGCCTGCCCCGTTCTCCTTCGACGGGGCATCAGGCGGGACAACTCGGGCGCCGCCATGGTCCGGGGGACATGCCCCCCGGACCATGGCGCGACGTCTCTCAAAACTGGGGATCCTCAATCCGCACAATCACAAAAAAATTCATCCGGCTCTCACA
>JBCCWM010000590.1:0-1875 GCA_039193505.1 Pseudomonadota bacterium
GGCCGTGACCGCGAACAAAGCCCTCCTCGCCGCCGAGGGCGTCGTGCTCGCGGCAGAGGCGGAGGCGGCGGGCACAGTGCTGCGCTTCGAAGCAAGCGTTGCCGGGGGCATCCCGATTGTGAAAGCCCTCCGCGAGGGGCTCGCCGCAAATGCCACGACCCGGATCGCCGGCGTTCTGAACGGAACCTGCAACTACATCCTGACAGAGATGGAGCGCACGGGGGCCGCGTATGAGGACGTCCTCGCAGAGGCGCAGCAACTCGGCTATGCGGAGGCCGATCCAGCCTTCGATGTTGGCGGCCACGATGCCGCGCAAAAACTGGCCCTGCTGGCCACCATTGGGTTCGGCGCGGCCGTTCCGATGGACGCGCTGAAGGTGGAGGGGATATCGGGGGTCACACTCGAAGACATCCGCCATGCCCGCGATCTCGGATACTCCATCAAACTCCTCGGCATTGCACAACGCGCGGGCGACGCACTCGAAGTGCGGATGCAGCCCTCCTTTGTGCCGGGGACCTCAGCGCTCGGTCTGGTCGAGGGGGTCACGAACATGGTGGTGGTCGATGCAGATTTTGTGGGCCAAACCGTACACGAAGGGCCGGGGGCCGGGGCGGGTCCGACGGCCTCGGCGGTCGTCGCCGACATCGTCGACATCGCCCGCGGCCACGGCGGACCGGTGTTCGGCTGCCCCGCAGAGCGATTGACCTCGCCAGCAATCACCACGCTCGGCACGGCGGCCCCGCACTACCTCCGCCTTTCGCTCGACGACCGCCCCGGCGCGCTCGCGGAAGTTGCGGGGGCGCTCGCGCGCCACGGCATCTCGATCGATCGCATGCGACAGATGAGCCACGAGACCGACAGCGCGCCGGTTCTGATCGTCACGCATACTTGCGTCCGCGACACGCTCGACCGCGCACTCGAAGAGATCGCAGCGCTCGATGCCTGCCGCGCGCGGCCGATTGCCTACCGGATTGAGGTGGTTTGAAGCGCGCGGGGCAGCATGGCGGCCCCAGGGCAAACCGTCGCCGACTGCCCTGAGATGCGAGGGCGCCGCGGCGTCCGTGCGCAGGGTGCCTCGGCGACACAGTCGATTGAGTCGGCAAAGGTCTTCGCGTAGCTTTGGCTCGGCAGTGTGGAGGGTGCAGACATGGAATATGACATCGTACTGAGCGGCCAAAACGACGGCTATCAGATCTTCAGCATCTATCTCTACGACGGCTCGTCCATCGTGAACACGTCGATCACAGAAACGGTGCTCCCCGATTTCACCTACATCTTCTACGGCCTTGCCTATGATTCACCCCAGTCCGATGGATACGGCTACGATACGATAAATGTCTCGCTGCCTCAGGCATGGGGTGCCGAGTTCCTCTACCAGGTTGAGCGCGAATTCGCCATCCTGTCAGCCTACTCCGTCACCGATGACAGCGACATTGAGATTGGACGCCTGTTCATCTCCGGCGATGTGGGGACCATCACGAACGTCTGCTTCACGGGCGGCACGCGGATCAGGACGCCGACCGGTCTTCGTGACATCGAGGACTTGCGGGCCGGTGACCTCGTGGAGACGCGGGACAGCGGCCCGCAACCGATCCGCTGGATCGGAGCGACGCATCTCACCGAGGAGACGCTGTCGGCCTTCCCCGAAAAGCGTCCCGTCGAGATCGCGGCAGGTGCCCTCGGCGACCACGACACCACCCGCGTCTCGCCCGAGCATCGGGTGCTTCTGCAGGACGGCCGGGCAGAGGCGCTGTACGGTCTGCCCGAGGTTCTGGTGGCCAGCCGCATGCTGATCAACGATCGCACGATCAGGCAGGTTTCTGTCGGGGGCGTGCGGTACTATCACATTCTCTTTGACTCCCATGAGCTCATCGA
>JBCCWM010000591.1:0-1852 GCA_039193505.1 Pseudomonadota bacterium
GATGACGAAGCGCGCTGTGTCTGCGGCCTGAGACCGGCACAAGCCATAGGGTGTGGCGCCTGGTGACGGGCGCCCCTCGATCGACGAGAGTTCGTTTGATGTGTCGATTAGCCGGATCTAGCGGAGGTCTGGCGGGCTTCGAATTGCTCCCACGGTTCTGGGATGTGTCATGGGGAAAACCGCCATTGGGACGGTGTTGGCGCGTCCGGTCTCCACTGCGACGGATGACCGGAGTGGTCCTCGCGATTAGGTGGTTTCAATGATGTGAGCGTTGCCGTTCGTGACGTGAAGCACATCGGCACCCAATGGCCTGACGGGGCAGTCGTTGGCCCGGATGCGGGGCCACCCCTTCTCGCCCTCCGCCAAGGTCTCGGCTCTGGCTGAGAGATCGGTGACAGCGAGGCCTCATACAAGACGAGCGCACGCGGGTCAGTGGGCAAGCTGACGGCCGGGCTCAACGCCCTGAATTGCGAGCATCATCGCGGGGCGTAGTCGGACCTCTGTACCTCACGGCGGCGACTATGGATTTCGAGTGTCCATCGCCGGTCATCTGCTCTGTTGGCAGACCACGAGCACTCTAAATTCAGACCCGCCGGTGGTCCCGCCGTCCACGACGTTGCGCAAGCCTCTGCTGCGTCGCGATAAGACGGAGGCTCTCGCATACCGTGTCTCTGCGACGCATCTCTCAGTGGACGGTGCGTTCGATCCTGCAGTAGCTCTCGGTGCCCCTCGGCCGGGTCACGGGAAGGTTCCCGTGTGTCGCGCGTCGGCTTGCTGTGTTCCTGCATATGCCCCCCCGCTGTGCTCGTGCTGTGCTCTTCTTGGGGCGCTCTCACTGAAACGGCCGCGATGGTTGCTGCATATATCAACAAAACTGTCAGCCCCCAGTGTTCGAGCCAGTAATCCGTGGTTTGTCTCGTAGAATGCTCGGACTTCGTGGACGCGTGTTGAGCGCCTGATACGGTCTGTCCGGTGCGGTGGGCCCGCTCAAGCCGGGGATGGATTTCGATCCGCGGCCGCTCGGTGGTCGTGAACCGCTCCGCATGGGAACCGTCCAACGCAGAGACCGGTCGAGCCGCTCGGTGTGTCCGGTCTCCTAGTGCGACCCTGGACAGGTGCGGATCGGCTTGGTGACCGATCGTCGAGGCCGGTTCCGCCCCGCGTCGCTGCGAAAGCCGCGCCCCGTCTTCGCGCCACAACCGCCCGACCGTTTCCGTCATTTGCGAGGCCCCAGTGGGGCCACGGTCGCACCCAACTTTGACCGACCCACCAGCCGTCGCGCGAAGGCCTTCGCTGGCGTCCATCTTTGCCGAGTAGAGAGAGGCTGGCGACAGGCGGTGCTGCCGAGTGGAGGGGGCTGAGACAAGCGGGGCTCCTGTCTGCCCGGTCGGCGGGCCTGTGCGCCCGGCGGGTTGGCGCGACGAGCGCATCGACCGACGACGCTCGGGCAACCGCTCTGGCAGGCGCCCTCTCGGTGTCGAGCGCCGCCGGAAAGCCCGGGCGGATCCCGGCGCGGTGCCTCCGGGCCGAGGCGTAACCTTTAGAATTTGAGCCGAAACGGCTTGCACGGGGCGCTTCGATCTCGACCGGCGACAGTCCGGATCGGGCTCTGCGGGACCTCGGGCGTGAGAGGCACCGGATCGACACACCCAGTCGACGCGCATCCCACTCACGATTTCGCGCTCACGTCCGGGCTTCAGAGCTTTCGCCGAATGCCGTCCTGACGCATCTCCCGATCCAGTGTCGGGTCGACGACGATTTTCTTCAGACGGGTGGTCTCGTCCTCGATCGCCTTCAACGGACGCATATCGCCCGACAGGAGCTCTCCATACTTCCTCCGCCAAGTGAAACA
>JBCCWM010000592.1:0-1834 GCA_039193505.1 Pseudomonadota bacterium
GTGAAGACGAAGACGCTCATCCCTGTGGCCTGCAGCGGCCCAAGGCCCCCTGCGACTGCGGCCACGCCGAAGGCGACGCCGAACGGCACGACAAAGATGCAGATTGGCAGCAGCCGCCGGATCCCGATCAAGATGCCATCGCGCGAAACCGCGACCCTCCTTGCGTTTTCAACGCTGCCTTGGCTAACCATAACAACAGTTAGAATGTCAGCCTACTCCCAAGTCAACCCCTACAGAGGTTAGGTTCCCATGGGTTACGCGACGGGTCATCCCATTCGATTGGTTGGAGGACGTCTGGCGCTCGACTTCGTCAACACCGCCGACTGGACCGCGATCGGCGCGATCGCGCACGAGAAACTGACCAACATCGAGGATCTTCGAAAGTGGACCGAGGCGCTGACGCTCAATGTGGAGCTGGAGGCTGACTTGCACGGTCTTCGCAGCCTTCGGGGCGCGCTCCGCGACATGCTGCTGGGGAGGGGAGCGCCCAAGACCCTGGCCGCGCTCAACTTCGGTCACTTGGCGGAGGGGATCGACCTGAAGCAACCTCAACCTCTGAAAGCTCTCGTTTCCGCCTCGGCGGTTTCGATCCTGGCCGACCCAAGGGAGCGTGCGAGACTGAAGATGTGCCCGGGAGAGGCCTGCGGCTGGCTCTTCATCGATGAGACCAAGAACAGCCGCCGCACCTGGTGCAGCATGGAAAGCTGTGGGAACCGCGCAAAGGCCGCGCGCCACTACAGCCGCCGCAAGCGCGCCTCTTCCCCACAAAAAACAACATGATGCCGGTCCTTGGGGCGAGGCGGACCGAGAGCCTCGATGCACGTCCTCGGGATGCACAATCAGATGGCAGGCCCGTCTTTGGTCGACCAAAGCCGCCATAACGAAGATCGTCTGGCCGGCGGCCTCCAGCAGAGAGCTGTCCTCTGCGGAGCGTAAACACCTCGCGGATCCGCCACATCACACAGCTTGCCGGCACTCGTCTGGAGACCGCGCCCACGATCCCAGCACGGGACCGAGCCCGGTGCTCCGGCGCTCAGCGCGGCGAGGGCAAGCATTGGTGCAGCGCCGACCTTCGCGGCTCAGAGCGGCGCCGCGGAACGAGGGCCCAGTTCGGGTTACCCGCCAGCATCGCCGGTGCGCTGGCCCAAAGAGAGAGCATTGCGCCCAAGCGGCCTTGCATGACCCCGACTGCAAGCGTTGGCCAAGATAGCTTTGACCGAGACCTCGCCCGGGACAGTCACCTCAACACCCTGTCGCCATTGGGGCGGACGACCCTCCTCGCGCCGCGGTTCGTCCTGCGGAGGTGCCTTCTTGTCAGAGTGGGTCGCGCCTTCGATGCGGGGGGGTTGGCCGGCGATGTCATCGGGCGGCACCGGTATCTGGCCTCGGCTGCGACGCGGGCCACGCGTCGGTGCCTCTTCGGTTGACCTAGGTGTTTGATCCCATGGTTTGATGGTGCGATCCATTCGGAGGAATGGAAGGACGCATTATGGGACAAGCTCGTCACGGGAGCGCCACGACCACGCACGCCGTCAGAGCGGCGATGCAGCGGTCGCAAGCGTCGACCGCGGAGCTGAGCCGGGAGGTGGGCATCAACCCGAAGACGGTCGCAAAGGGGCGGAAGCGACAGTCTGTCGAGGACCGCAAGACAGGACCGACAGAGCCTCGCTCAACCGCTCTCGGCGCGCAGGACGAGGCCATCGTCGTGGCCGTCCGGCGGCACACTCCGCCGGCGCCGGACGAGTGTCGCCATGCCCTGCAGCCGACGGTCAGGCAGGATGCCGGCACCGGTTCGAGGCACCTGCCGAACGCATCTCACGCGATCTTCGCTGCA
>JBCCWM010000593.1:0-1823 GCA_039193505.1 Pseudomonadota bacterium
CCCGCACACGTGACGAAGGCGCCGACCTCCTCGTCGAAGCACCAGAGGTCGGTGCCGCCGGGGGTCACCTCAATCGCTTGGATCTCGATGGTGTAGATCTGAGTGATCGCCACGATCAAAACGCCTCCTGCCAGGAACACGGCGCCGGGCGAGTAGGCCTCGAACGAGAGGCTTGCGCGGCGCAATGTGTCGGGCGCCCCGTCGCCCGGCGCGCCGGAGATCCGGGTGAGCGACGTGACCTGGCGCAGGATGAAGACGCCCCCCATGGTGCAGAGCGCGAGGCCCGCGATGAACGACAATCCGGTCAGGAACGTGCGCAGGACAAGCGCGAGCACGATCCGACGCTCCCGATAGACCAGGGCGTCGTTGAAGTAAGCGTTGATGTCCCTCTGATCACTGGCGTCTCCGACCTCCGGAAAGGCGAGAAACCCGAAGGCAAAGGGACCGCTCCCAAAGCCGACAAGCAAGAGAAATGCCGCACCGGAGACTGTGAGCACCCGCCAAAGGCACGCTCGCGCACCCGCACCTTGTTGGGTTGGTCGTTGTCCACGATTGCATCCCACGCACCACGACTTTGAGCGTGCTGATCGGTCGTCCTTGTGTAAAGGGCGTTTAGAACCGTTCCGCGCGCAATACTTCGCAATCCGTGATGCAAATCACGCCGATATGGCGCTCAACCACACTGAAGGCCGCTTCGAGCAGCGGATCGACACGCTCTGGCCGGACAATGCAGACGACGGCCACCATGCCGGCCCGCCCGATCTGTCCTTCGCGCGACCAGACGCCGGAGCTCCCTGCCCCGCCGAGGACCGGCAGGACCGTGAGGCCAGTGACCCCGGCGCTGAGAAGGGCGTCGCGGAGGCGTCCCTCCATCACAGCCTCTATGATGATCTCGACGCGCTTCGCGGCATGGGTCTCCATCTCAGCCTCCGATCGTCGCGGCGGCTGCGATATAGAGCGGCACGCCAAGGGTCAGGTTGAACGGGAAAGTCACGCCGAGCGACATCGTGAGTGAGATCGACGGATTGGCCTCGGGCAGCGCCACCCGCATGGCAGCCGGCACCGCGATGTAGGAGGCGGAACCAGCGAGGATCGCCATCAGCGCAGCGCCCCCCGTCGAGAGCCCGATTGCCGTCGCGGCGGCGAGGCCGCAGCTCGCGCCGATCAACGGCATTGCGATCCCGAAGCCAAGAACCGGCCAGGTGAGGGCGGCGCCCGCGTCCCGGAACCCGCGCCCCGCCACAAGCCCCATGTCGAGGAGGAAGATGCAGAGGACCCCCGCGAACGGTGCGACGATGAAGGGCGAGATCTGGTCGAGACCCGACGGGCCGGTCACCCAACCGATCCCGAAGCTCCCGACGAGCAGCACGATCGAGCCATTCAGAAAGACGTCCCGCCAGAGATCCGCGCCGTCGCCCTCGCGTTTGCCGACAAGCCAGAGCGCGGCGAGGATCGCCGGGGCCTCCATCGCGGCTGCGACAGCGACCATGAACCCCTC
The DNA here is from genome assembly GCA_039193505.1 of Pseudomonadota bacterium. Lineage (GTDB taxonomy): Bacteria > Pseudomonadota > Alphaproteobacteria > Rhodobacterales > Rhodobacteraceae > Algicella. Next base: position 1,499 of record JBCCWM010000593.1, read on the forward strand.
ATAGGCGATGCCTGCCGCGGTCAGCGCCGTTGTCCCGGCCACGAATGTCACAACGGAGATTGAGCCGTAATGCGCGGCAACCGCCGCCGCGTCGATCCGGGACAGAGTGGAGATCCGGAGGAGGATGACGAAGGCGAGGAACGGCGTCGCCGCCGACAGCACGGTGCCCGCCAGGAGCGCGGCGACAAGCTGACCGCCAGCGCCGGCCTCCGCAACCCCGACCCCGCCTTTGAAGCCGATGGCGAAGAGCAGGTAGAGAGACATCGCCTTGGCTGCCGCCTCAGGCACTGAGAGGTCGGAGCGCGCCATTGCGGCGCCAAAGCCA
>JBCCWM010000594.1:0-1815 GCA_039193505.1 Pseudomonadota bacterium
ACCGCTCCGAACTTATGACGCTGGCCTGGATGTTTGCCCGTCAGGATCACTGGTCGCTGCGGATGCCGAAGGGGACGTTGCACACGCTCTTTCCAGATGCCCTGCGCCGGGCGTGGGCACAGATGAAGTCTGTTGTGGCGCGGCGCGCGGAACGGTTGGCCGAACTTGGGTCCATGGATCCGGAGGCCCTGCGCCGCCAAATCATCGGTCTGGAGAACACCGATACACTGGGGGCCGAGTGCCGGGAGCGTCTGGCTGCCGCACGCCGGGCCCTCGCCGAGATCAGCGCCCGCGACTACGCCGCCAAGCGCGACCTCATCGCCAGCGCCGGGGGCCGCATCTGCGCCGTCACCTTCACAAAGCAGGACGGGACCGAGCGCGTCATGAAGGTGCAGCCCGCCAAGCTGAAGTTCCACGTGAAGGGTGACGCTGCCACCGACGCGGGCCGGAAGGGAGCAGAGACCCGCGCCGCCCGTCACCCGAACCTTTTGCCGGTGTGGGACGTCGAGAAGGCCGCGCCACGGTCCGTGAACCTCGCAACCATCTCGCGGATCGCCGTCGATGGCGTGACGCACACCTACGCCTGAATGGAGGCTCGTATGAAGCAAGTTGTACCAACCAAAGAACCTCTAGAGAGTTACATATTCCTGAACCCTGGCTTTGAGCCGGACGGCATTGACCTCAATCACCACCGACAGCATCCGGTGTCCGAGCTTGCCCACAAGGTGTTTGCACTCGTCGAGACAGCGCGCTTTGCGACCGAGAATGACACCAGTGGAACACCCCTTGATCGTCGGGGGATCGCAAGCACGCTGGAAATCGTGGGCTTCATGGCTTCGGACCTGATTATCCGCTGCGAGGAACTCGAAGGTCGCCTAAGAGACGCAACCAAGCCGGAGGTAGCGTGATGGGCGAGTATCTGGACGAACTGCAAACCGACGCCTACCGGCTTGCCAGCTTGTTGGACGGCCTCAGCGTACTGCAGAACGACGGTGGCAAAGCGGCAGAGGACTGCATGACCGGGATCATTGATATCGCAGCCAGTCTGGCATCCGACCTCGGAAACCGCCTCGACTTCATCAATCGACCGGCAGCGGAAGGGGGATCGAAATGACCCATCCCACGGACGAACTCAAATCGACCGAAACCCTCCTTGAGGAAGCGGAAGACATCTTGTGCCACATCAGCGACCTTGCAAGGGTCGGGGCTGGATCGACTGACGCTCAAAGCAACGCCGAAGACGTACTCGAAAGCCTTGGCACGGTATTCGACATGATAGGCACCATGTCGGGCGAGACGATTGAAAAGATTTGGGACGCGAAAGCTGACGTCGTGCAGGCGGGGAAAGCAGCCTGATCCAAGCAGAGCGGGTGCGCGCCAAGTATTTCGACGCGCGCACCTGCAGGGACATTCGTTCATGAACGTCTACGACACGAACCGGGCCTGGTCTGACCGGTACCTGCCAACCATCAAGCAGACCATTGGGCGCTACCTTCTCGAAACCTCGCCGGACCCGCTCGACTGGCATCAGGCCACGGATCTGATAATGCTCGATGCCCGCGACATGCGCATCGCGGCCCGCATAAGGCGCCACGGCTATGCCGCCCGTTTTCCCTATGACTTTACGATCCGCTCCCGGCTTCCCTCAGGGGCTGAGACCGAGCTTGCCAAGATTGTCGACGGCAAGGGAGACTGGCTGTTCTACGGCCATGCCAGCGCGTCCGGAACGGGGCTCGATGCCTGGTGGCTGATCGACTTGCGCGCCTTCCGCGCCGGGCTGATCCGCAACGCGCAGAACGGCTACCCCATCCGCTA
>JBCCWM010000595.1:0-1815 GCA_039193505.1 Pseudomonadota bacterium
AAATCATGTTCGGCAGGCTCAAGGACTGGCGCCGGATCGCGACCCGCTACGACAGATGCCCCAAGGTCTTCCTGTCAGCAATCGCCTTGGCCGCCGCCGTCATCTTCTGGCTTTGACAATCAATGAGTCTGGACCCTAGCGCGGTGTGGTCTGTCCGGCACATAGCCAAGCGGTGAGCCATAAACGACCGCTCCGCCGCCGTAGCCCGGGCGGCCGAACGCCGCTACCGCTCCGGCGACGGCCGGGTCGGTCTGTCAGGCGTCGTCGCGGATGACTTCGGACACAGCCCGAACAGCATCCGTGCGGAGCGGGCCGTGCGTGCAAATGTCGTCGATCCCAACACTCCGGCAAAACTCGCGGAACGCGAGGATTGTGCTGTTGGTCATCCGTCCCGATGGGGCGCCCTCATAGTAGCCACGCTCGATCAGCTCCTGCTGGAGGAGGTATGTGTAGGTCATCCGGTCCTCCCGGAAGGCCTGAAGGATGCCGCGCTCGTGGCTGTCGCCGGTGGCCGTATCGAGAAGGGCCGCGATTTCCTCGTAGCGGGTGCGTCCACGCCGGGTATCGGCGACAAGCGCGACCCGCTCCTGCATCAGCAGATCTTCGCGGATGGTGTCGCCGCGCTCGTCAATGACAGCCGCCCGTTTGCCCCTCGCATCGCTGAAGAGCCAGGGCCGCACGCGCATCAGCTCGAGAAGCGCGGCACTCGCCCTACCGTCACCGGCCGCGGAGGCCCCCTCCAGCGTGGCGAGACCGCCCCGCAGGACGTCATTGTCGATCCGCCAGTTCTCGGAGTTTTGGGCGAGGAACGTTGCGGCGCGTGTGTCGCCGGCCGCCGCCATCTCGGCAAGCTTCGGCAGGCCTTCATCGGCGACGCTGGCGTCTCCGAAATCGCCTCCGAAATGGCCGCGCGCCAGCCAGAAAGGCGCCGAGCCGACACGCGCCAGCACGCCCTCTTCGAGCGTTGCGCGAGCCGCTTCCGGCTGGCCTGCCTCGATTAGAACGCGCGCGAGGTTGACGCGGGCGCCGGCACGGCCGCCGGCCACGCTCAGCTCGTACAAGGATTGGGCTCGGGCCAAGTCCGGCTCTGTTCCAACGCCGCGCCAATAGGCATGGGCCGCGCGTTCCGCGGCAAGAGCGTTGCCCTCTGTGGCCAGCTCCTCAAAGAGCGTCAGCGCGCGCACCGGGTCGGGCTCGAGCGCGCCAGACCCCGCCAGCGTCAGCTCCGCAATCTCGCTCCGGGCGCGGTCGTCGCCACTTTCCGCCAAGGCGCGGAGCGTCGCGATGCCCGCCTCCGGGTCCGACGCCGCGCCGAAATCGCCCCAGGCATCCCCGCTTGCGCGATAGAAGGCTGCATGACCGAGGCGCTGCCGTTCAGCGTCGAGAAGGACCTCCCGCGCCTCGGGACCGCGACCGGTCTCAGCCAGCAGCCGTCCGAGATTGACGAGGGACTTGGCATGACCGCCGATGACGGCACCGCGCAGCGCCGACTCGGCCCGCTCAATGTCGCGAGGGGCGCCGAGGCCGCGCCAATGGGCGTACCCGACCCGATCGAGGGCCCGGGCCATCCCGGCCTCGGCCAACTCGGCGAAGATCGCGTGCGCTGCCGCAGGATCGGGCAGACCAATGTCGCCACGGCGCAGTGCCTCGGCCTCATTGAAGCGCTCGATCTGCCCCGTTTCCTCGTCGGTTTGTGCAAGGACCGCGGGCGTGACTGCGATCCAAAGAGCCAGAGTTCCAAGTATAAGACGCAACATGTCGAACATTCCCATCGTGTTTACCGCATACTAGCACATCTTCTTCGCTGCGGTCACG
>JBCCWM010000596.1:0-1778 GCA_039193505.1 Pseudomonadota bacterium
ATGCGCTGACCCTTGGGGCGGAGGAGGCGCCGGAGCTGATGATCTCCATGGCGACGCTCACTGGCGCGGCGCGGGTGGCACTCGGACCCGATCTCGCCCCCTTCTTCACAGATGACGAGGCTTTGGCTGCGGAGATCGCAGGCGCTGGGACGTCCGTTGCGGATCCGGTCTGGCGTCTGCCGTTTTGGACCCCCTACGAAAAGATGATCGAGCCCGACATCGCCGATCTCGACAACGCGCCGAAGGGCGGGTTTGCGGGGGCGATCACCGCCGCGCTTTTCTTGCGACGCTTCGCAGAGGGCGCGGCGGCCTATGCGCATTTCGACATCTACGCCTGGACGCCGAGCGCGCTGCCGGGGCGTCCGAAAGGCGGCGCCTCGCAGGGCGCTCGTGCCCTCTTCGAGGTGCTCACCACGCGCTATGGAGGCGCAGGTTGACCCGCGACCCACGGATCACGGCCGCGCGCCCGGACCTTGCGGCCCGCGCGCTCGAAGGCGCCGTCTTGGCGGAGCGCTTCGTGGATGGAACGCCGATGGTTGTGACGGCGCCGGTCCTGGACCTCACCCGCTCTCCGGATCGTGGCGTTGCGCTCGACACCCAGCTTCTGTCGGGGGAGGTGTTTACAGTCTACGAGTATGACGGGGACACCGGCCTTGCCTGGGGGCAGTCCGAGACCGACGGCTATGTGGGCTATGTGTCTGTCGCGGGGCTCGAGACGGCGGATGGACCGGTGGACCACGTCGTGTCCGCGCTCGCGACGCACATCTATCCAGAGCCTGCGTTGAAGACGCGCCCGCTCGAGGCGTTGCCAATGGGCGCCGCGTTCCGGGCCGGTCCGGTCTCGGACGGGTTCGTTGAGGTCGCCGGTGGCGGCTTCGTGCCGGCCCAGCATGTCGCCCGGAAGAGTGCGTTTGCCTCGGACCCGGTCGAGGTGGCGGAGCGGTTTATCGGTGTGCCCTATCTCTGGGGCGGGCGGAGCGCCTTTGGCCTCGACTGCTCAGCGCTGGTCCAACTGGCCTTTGCGGCCTGCGGCACGGCGCTGCCCCGCGACAGCGACCAACAGGACGGCGCGATTGCCGCCATCGCCGGTCCGCTCCAACGGGGGGATCTGGTGTTCTGGTCGGGGCATGTCGGCATCATGGCGGATGGCGAGAGCTTGGTGCACGCGAACGCGCACCATATGTCCGTCGTCAAGGAACCTCTCGCCGAGGCGGAGGCGCGGATCGCCGCGCAGGGCGAAGGCCCTGTGACGGCACGCCGCCGCGTGTCGCCCTAGACATCCGAACGACCGGTCAGTGAGACGCGGGAGAGCCGAACGCGGCTACGCAGTTTCCTCGTGATCCAGCCATTGGATCCAGGTCCCGTGCGCGTGAGCGGTGGCAAGGTGCCGCGGTTGGCCGTCCCCAGGCCAGAGGCGCAGGGTGAGCGCCGGTGTCGGCTCCGTCGAGGTGAGCTCAAGCGCAAGCCAGGCGAGCGGGCTCTCCTCGGTCGCGGCGGCCCCCTCCGCCTCAATGCGCTCCGTGATCCGGGCCCTGTCGACCGGATCGAAGTACTGAAAGGCGATCGTGTGCATCACGACCCGGGTGAGACCGGGATGGGCTTCGGCCAGGCGTGCGTCGATCCAGCTCGCGGCGGCTTCGCTCTCGACAGAGATGCCTTCCGCGCCGGCAATCTTCGCCACGGCCTCCAGCCGCGCGAGCCGGGCCGGCTGATCGGGCCAGATATAGGCCGCGAGCCGCGCGCGCATCTCCGCCGAACGGAGGTCGAGCGGCGTCAGA
>JBCCWM010000597.1:0-1764 GCA_039193505.1 Pseudomonadota bacterium
CCGCGCGCCTCCGGCACGACGTCGGTGATCCGCTGGGCCCAGCGGGACAGAGCGAAGGCGACGCCGTGGCCGCGCCAACTCCTGGCACGCAAGCCGCACATGATGGCCGCCACAGCGCTTGCCAACAACGAGCCATCTCGCACCACTCTTTCGAGCACGACGGCGAGTGCCCGGGTCGCTCGGCCGTGGCCATGTCTGGAGAAAACCATCGTGACCCGGCGGCGGCCTGAGGCCGATCGCCCGTACGTCGGGCGCGTGAGTAGGAGGTTTGAACCGTAAGGAGAGCCGATCGGCAAGACGGGAACAGAAAACCCGGCTGCAGCAACGAGTCTTGAGCTAACAGCCTTGATAAGGACGCGTCCACGCTCACATCCACGACCTCCCCACGGCTTAACTGTCGCACACAGAGGCCGGACACATGAGCGCACCGATCGCGCGACCCAACGTTCAAGAAAACCCTCGCGCAAGGGGGGCAATGGTATGGACCCCGCCGCCACCGGAGGGGAGCTTTCGAACGCCGACTGCGAAGTAGGAGGGGTTCATGCAGATCGTTCGGATTGGTCTCGACCTGGCGAAGTGTCTCTTCGAGATTGATGGTGTGGATGCCGAATTGATGGTGTGGATGCCGAGGACAAGGTCGTTCTCCGCAAGACGATGCGCCGGGATGCGGTCGCCACGTTCTTCGCCGAACTGCCTCCGTGTCTTGTCGGCATGGCGGCCTGCAGCGGCGCCCACTACTGGGCCAAAGTGCTGTCCGATCTCGGGCATGAGGTTCGCCTCATGTCTCCGCAGTTCGTGACGCCCTATATGAAGTCCAGTGAGAGCGACCGCAACGATGCTCAAGCGATCTGCGAGGCGGTCGGGCGACCATCGATGCGGTTCGGGCTGCAGAAATCGAGCGATCAGCTTGCGCTACAAGCGGTACATCGCATCCGCCAGCGCCTCGCGTCCGACCGGACACGACCGGTCAACCAGATCCGGGGCCTTCTGGCAGAACACGGCATTGCAATCGCGCGTGACATCTCCCGACTGAGAAGCGCCGTCGCGAAACCCATCGAGGGCGACAATGCCGGCCTCAGCGATTCGGGTCGGGAACTCGTGCACGACGTCCGAGGGGAACGCGCCGAGCTTGACCGGCGCATCGCACCCTACAATCGACGGCTTAAGACCCTCTTTCGCACCGACGAGATGTGCCGGCGTATCGGCCTGATGGAGGGCATCGGTCCGGTCACGGCAACCGCGCCGGTTGCAGCGGTCGGAGATCGGACCTGCTTCAAGAACGGTACACAGATTGAGGGGTGGGCGGGGTGTTGGTCCGGGGTCGTGGTTTTCTCCGAGGTCGCGGGGCTCGCGCCTCTTGATGGTGTTCGGTGGCGGATCGTGGCCAATGTCGGTTGCGGGGTGAGCCGGCACGCCTGCGACCCACCCGTTCTTGCGAGATCGATCGGCCTCCGCCCCACCTGTTTCTGCGAGATCGATCGCCCTGCGTCCCGGTGGGACGTCGCCCCCTTCGTCGGGGGCGGGACACTCGGATCGGGCCCAGGCCTCCTGCGTCCGCCGGCGGTCGGTGTCGGCCTGCCAAAGCGTCGGCATCCCTACGGCGATCGGGCGGGCTGTCGCGACGGCTGCCCTGCGGACCCCGCGCCGAGCGGCCAGACGCACCGCCCAGCTTGTCGGAGGCGAGACGCGTTCGAGCTGGCGGATCACGCAGGATGCTGCCTCGAACGCCCGCCCGCGCATCGCCCCTGTTCGAGACCCGCGCCC
>JBCCWM010000598.1:0-1729 GCA_039193505.1 Pseudomonadota bacterium
CAGCATTAAAATGAGAGAAATGTAGCACTTCAGAGTATAGTGATGAACCGACATCTTGGCGGCACAGTCACTCCTGAAGGCCGCAATGACACCCATTTTCATGACATCACCCCTTTCCGGTGCGGCGTTCGGCGCTCTGACGGTTCTCTGCTGGGCAGGGTTCAATGTCGCTGCGAAGGCTGGCATCGATGCCGGGCTCTCCCCGGCCGCGTTGAGCTTTCTGCGTTTCCTGACGCCCGGCCTCGCAGCTGTGCCCATTGTCATCTGGATGCGACACAGGTCGCTCGGTCCGCGCCTGCCGCTCTCTCGCCTGCTTGTTCTGGCGCTCCTCGGTGGACCGGTCTTTGGCTTGATCGCAGTGGCCGGATATCAGTTCGCGCTTCTGTCGAACGGCCTCTTGATTGCACCGGTTGCGGTCTACGCGACGGGAACGGCCCGGGGCGTGGCTTTGTTGCAGGAGCGCGTCTCGGGACTGCGCAGTCTCGGGGGCGGTGTGATGATCGGCGGACTTGCCCTGCTCGTCGGCGTCGAGATCTGCGACCTTGACCCGGCTTGATCAATCGGAGCTGCGTTGTTCGTCGCGGCCGGGATCATGTGGGGCAGCTACACGGCGCTGCTGCGCCATTGGTCCATCCCCGTTCTCGAGGGCACGAGCGCCGTGGCCTCCATCAGCGCGCTGACCGCTGCCGTGGCGATCGGTCCATGGGCCTGGACGTCGCTGTCGGCCGCTGCGCCAAACATGGTGCCGACGCAGATCCTGATGCAGGGCCTTGTGGGCGGGGTGTTCAGCGTTGTCGCTCTGGTCGCCACCCTGCGCTCGGTCTCGGCTCAAACGGCCGCCATGCTGCCGATCTTCACACCGGCCGCAGCCATGATGATCGCCTGGGCCGCTCTCGGCACGCGCCCTGCGCCCGTTGAGCTCCTCGGTGCCGCCATCGTCTGTGGGGGCTTGGCCCTCAGGCACAGCTCTCACGGCGCGCGCCGCCGGGACGTGCAGCGGGGCAGCCTGTGCGTCGATCGAGGGGGCCTCGGACGGGGAGCGTGAGGTCACACCACGGCGCTCCGGAGTGAGATGTCGCCCGTGAAGTGTCGGACGGGTGCGATCCAGCCTGCGGGTCACTCGGGCCCGTGGGGCGGCTTCTGTCTGAAACCGGCCTGAGACGGTTTTGGCGCAGCGCGGTTGGCCGTCGGCGAGGCGGGTCGTGAGGCCGTCGGAGCCCCAGTGCGCGACGGGTTTGCGTCGGTGGGCGGCCGCAGCCTCCCCTGATCGCCACCTCCAAGGTCAGACGAAGATGCCGTCCCGCTCCGTCAGTTCGTCCCTTGCCCTCCTTCTGCGCAAAAAGATCGCGGCTGAGGCTAGTGGATTGACCGATACGGCCGTGTCCGGTTTGGGAGTCCTTGGTGTGTCGATCTGTGCGGGTCTGCGCCAGGCGCGGCGGAGTGTCCGACACAGTCTCTCCCGCCGATCGCCGGCGGCTCGGGGCCATCGTCGCCGATCGCCGGCGGCTCGGGGCCATCGTCGCCGATCGCCGGCGGCTCGGGGCGATCGTCACCGGTGGCCGGCGGCTCGGGGCCATCGTCGCCGGTTGCAAGAGCGCCCGGAAGCCTGTCCGGCGGGCGCGGATCGGTCCGCTTACCGGTGACGGGCTGGGAAGAGCCGCCATCCTGCGCGAGGCCGGGGGCTCGAAGACCTGCGTCCGGGGCTCGCAGGACAGGGTCGTGACCGAGG
>JBCCWM010000599.1:0-1725 GCA_039193505.1 Pseudomonadota bacterium
CCAGGATCTTCGCGAGGGCCCGCCCCTCGCTCGCGCGGGCCGCAGCAAGCTCGCTGAGAAGCATTGGGATGTCGGCCGCGATCTCCGCCATTGCCGCGCCGATTCGATCCGGCGCCCGGCCGGTGTCGAAGATCGCTCGATTGCTGAGGATGTCGCCGATGGTGAGCGGTGCGGGCTCGATCCCCTTCTCCTCCGCAGCGTCGCGGAGTGCCCGCGCGGTGGACAGAAACTCCGACAAGGCGGCGCGATCGATGGCGGACGGCCCCCGCGTTTCTGACACCGACACTCGCAATCCAATTGTGACAGACCCCCGGGAGAAGGCATGCGTGACGGCCTTTCTCACCCGCGGTTCCAGCGTGTCGAGCCCGTCGGGCATGCGGCATCGAATGTCGAGGCCGCGCGCATTCACGCTCCGCGCGTCCCAGACCCAGTCGAGCCCCTCGGTCGCGCCGGACACCGAGGCGTAGCCGGTCATGGATCGTAGCGACACGCGAGGCCTCACAAAAGTTTAGATTGCAGCGAGCTTCTAAAGGCCGTGTTAATCATTCTCTACCAAAACTCACCAGAGTTGACTAAAAATCGATTAAAACCTCTTCACCGATGGCGTGTGTGATGCGCCTCGGGGTGTCACGAGGAGGCGAGCAATGCGGCGCACGAGGGTCATGAAGGCAGACATCCTGTCCAATCTCCGGGACTACTGGGAGCGGCTCCGCAAGGGCCGCATCGCACCCTATCGTGCTGAGCTCGACCCACGCCAGTTCGAAGATGCGCTAGAGTATATGTTCATCCTCGAGCAGCTGAACCCGAACCAGCTCCGGGTGCGCCTGGCCGGCATGGCGCTCTGCGACATGATGGGCATGGAAGTGCGCGGCATGCCACCCGAGGCGTTTATGGCCTCCAGCCACCGAAGCGCCTTTACCACCCACATCAACTCCGTCCTCACCGGTCCCGCCGTGGTTGAATTGGAGTTGGTGGCAGTTGCGAATGACGGACAGCGGACCAAGGGACAGATGCTTCTCCTGCCGCTCCGGAGCGATTTCGGCGAGGTCACGCGGGTGCTCGGCTGCGTCATCACGGATGAGCCAATCCGCCAGGCACCGGTCAACTTCTCGATCACGAGCGTGCGCCTCATCGCCATCCGGCGGGACGGTTCGACCCATGAGAAGCCTGCCTCCACAGTGTCTGGGTTCTCCGAGGAGCAGGCGCCGTTGCTGCCGGGCGCCGAAGACCGGCCTTCGCTTCGGGCGATCGATGGCAATCCTGACGCCGTGCGGACATCCCGGCGCCGAGGGCACCTCAAAGTCGTCGGCAAGGACACGTAGTCCTCAAGCAGGGAGGCCCTGAAGCGCAAGCAGGGCTTCGAGGTCAGAGTGGTCGAGGCGACAGTCAGCGGCCGCCGCCACCTCTGGTTTGGCGCGATAGGCCACGCCGAGGCCAGCCGCCCGTATCATCGCCAGGTCGTTGGCGCCGTCTCCGACGGCCAGCACCGCCTCCGGCCCAACGCCCGCATCCCTGGCAAGACGCTCAAGCGCGTCCGCCTTCGCGTCTCTGCCGAGGATCGGAGGCACGACGCGGCCGGTCAGCCGGCCGTCGACACATTCGAGTTCGTTGGCCTGCGCGCTGTCAAACCCGGCCTCAGCCCCGACGCGTTCGGCAAAGAATGTAAAGCCGCCCGAGACAAGTGCCGTTCGAGCGCCCCTCGCAGCAAACGCGCGAACCGCTGTC
>JBCCWM010000600.1:0-1720 GCA_039193505.1 Pseudomonadota bacterium
GGCAGGGTCTGGGGCAGGATGCCCACGCGGATGTGCCCGCCATGGCGAAGCGTTGTCGCGGCGCCGAACATGAAAGCCGCCCCCATCAGGTAGGAGGCATACTCCCACGCGACCGGGATCGTGGCCGGCATAAAGGACAGGACACGCGAAAGGGCGCGTGTCGTGATCTCACCGAACATCAGGGCCGTCAGCGCCACAAGGCAGGCGGCCGCGACCCAGCCCGCTGCAACCCCGATGCGATCGACGATGCCGAGGGCCCGCGCAAGCGAGCCCACCGGCCGGGGCTCAGCGCCCAAGTTCTTCGAGATAGGCGCGCACCGGGCCCTCGGCCTCGGGCACCCGTGTCAGAAAGTCCTCGAGCATCGGCGAGGTGGCGCTGCGCATATCGCCCATCATCGACGCCGAGATCTCCACAACCTCCATGCCGTTCTCTTTCAGCGCATCGAGGCTCGACGTGTCGGCGGCGATCGACACCTCCCAGAACTCGGGCTCGAGCTCTGCTGCCAGAGCCTCGATCGCCGCTTGATCCTCGGCCGAGATCGCGTTCCAGGCGTCGAGGTTCACCGTCACCATCTGCGAGGACCAGTTGTGGTTGGTCGGGTAGACGTGGCTGAGAAACTCCCAGAACTTGCCGTCGACGCCCGAGACGGCGGAGGTCGCGACACCGTCGATCGCGCCGGAGGCGAGCGCGGGCACAACTTCGCCCCAGGGGATCAGGATCCCGGACATCCCCATCAGCGAGAGCATATCGGCCGCGTTCTTGTCGGCGCCCCTCACCTTGATGTCGGCGAGATCGCCGAGGGTCTCGGCCCCCTCCTTCATGTGCACATACTGGGTCGGCCAGGGCACCATGTAGAGGATCTTCTGGTTGTTCCGCGCCGCGACGTCCTCAAAGATCGGGCGGATGTATTTGTGGAGGACCATCAGCTCCTCGGCCGAGGAGACGAGGAACGGCACGCCCTCGGTCCCGAGCACGGGCTCATCGCCGATCTGCTGCACGTTCAAGACATCGGCCATCGGGATCAGGCCATCGCGCACGGCCCTCAGATGCTCAGGGCCCTTGAAGCCCAGCTGCCCGCCGGAGCGGACATTGATCACCACCTCGCCATCGGTGGCGGCGGCAACCTCTTCCGCGAAACGCACCGCATTCTGGGTGTGGAAGTTGGCGTCCGGCCAAACCGTCGAGAGGTCCCACTCCGTCGTCGCGGTCGCAGCAGTGGCAAACAGCAAAGCGGCGCCCAAGGCGCCGAAAGTCATCCGTGTCGTCATCCTGTTGGTCTCCTTCTTCTTTTCGCTTTGGTCAGTCATAGGCCGCAGCACCCGCCCCGGTGACGAGCCCCGCTGCGATGTCGTCGGCGACGCGGTCGCGGGAACGCTCCTCGGGCGCGCCGATGCCGCCGCCGCCCGGGGTCTCGACCACCAGCCGCTCCCCCGGCGGGATCAGCTGGAACCCCTTGCCGCGGAGCGTCTGGCCCGAGGCGAGCGACACGCGCCCCGCCGCACCGTCCTGCCCGCCATCGCGGCCGCGTGCGGGATGGTCGATCCGATCATAGGCCGCCAGCAGATCGAAGGGCTCACCGATCCGGCTCTCGATCTCGATCCGCTGGCCGAGCCCGCCCCGCGTCCGGCCCGCCCCACCGCTGTCGGCGCGCAGCTCCTTCCGCCAGAAGACCAGCGGTGTGACCGCCTCCGCGATCTCGACCGGCGTGCCCTTGACGCC
>JBCCWM010000601.1:0-1716 GCA_039193505.1 Pseudomonadota bacterium
CGAGCGCGACCTGACTGAGCTCTACTCGATGCGCACAGCACTCGAGAAGTTCGCCTTCACGCTCACCTGGCCCCGCCGCACGCCCGAGGCCCTCGCCGACCTCAGCACCCGCTACGAGGAGCTGATGTCGATCCGCCTCTCCGGCGATCAGGCCAAAGCCATCGAGCGCGAGATCGCCTTCCACGGCTGGGTCTACGAGACGAGCGCGCACCGCCTCCTTCAGGAGCATTGGGCCCGCCTCTCCTACCTGGTGCGCATCTACATGTCGCTCCACCACAATCTTCACGGCGCCCACGGCGTCTTCGGCGAGATGACGACCCGCTACCGGGACCTCGCAGAGGGCGAGAGCCTCGAGGCGATGCTCTCACACATCGACGAACACATGGTCCAGGGCTTCGACAGCGTCGTGCGCGCCCTCGCCTGAGTTCAGCTCGCCAGCCGCCGCTCAAAGTGGCTGACCAGGCGCACCAAGGGCCAGAGCAACACCAGGTAAATCCCCGCCACCAGCACAATGGGCGAGGCGTTGTAGGTCACCGACCGCGCCAGATCCGCCTGGTGCAGCATCTCGCCCAACGACACCACCGAGGCCAGCGACGTCAACTTCACCACCTCCACCGTGTTCGACAAAAGATCCGGCAGCACGTTCCGGACCGCCTGCGGCAGCACGACATAGGCCAGCGTCTGCGGCCCGGTCAGCCCCGTCGACCGCGCCGCCTCGCTCTGCCCCGCCCCGACGGATTGGATGCCCGCGCGGAAGATCTCGCCGTAATAAGCGGAGTTGTTCAGAAAGAACGCAATCGCCACCGCCGCAAAGGGGGAGAGCCGCAGGCCGGTGAAGGGCAGTCCCGCATAGATGAAAATCAGGAGCACGAGCGGCGGGAACGCCCGAAACACATCGACGAGCGCAATCACCGTCCAGCGGAGCGGCCGCCGCCCCGAGAGGGAGCCGAGCGCCGCCAGCAGCCCACCCGTCAGCCCGAGCGGGATCACCACCGCGCAAATCAGGACCGTCATGCCGAAGCCCTGCAGGATCATCGGCCAGGCGGCCATCATGATCTCAAGGTTCAGGAACTGCTCGACAAAGCGCTCCATCAGGCACGCCGCCACGCAAACCGCGTCTCAAGCCACCGCGACAGGATCACAAGCGGCAGAAACAGCAGCAGATAGGCCACCGCCGCCAGCATCAGCGGCGAGGCATTGCCCGAAAAGCTCTGCGCCGTCGTGGCCTGATTGAGAATATCCGGCACCCCGATCACCGTCCCGAGCGCGGTCATCTTGGTGATCGCAATCGCCCGGTTGGTCAGCGGCGGGATCGCCAGCCGGATCGCCTGGGGCAGGACAACTGAGCCGAGCGTCTGCCCGAATGTCAGACCAGTTGAGCGCGCAGCCTCCCACTGCCCCTTCGGGACCGAGGTGATGCCCGCCCAGACGATCTCCTCCGCAAACGCCGCGAGAACCAGGGTCAGAACCAGAAAGAGGACGAGGAAAGCGGACAGGAACACGCCCGCATTCGGCAGCCCGAAAAACGCAATCAGGATCAGAACGAGGGGCGGCAGCGCCCGAAACACATCCGCAAAGACCACAATCGGCGCCGTCAGCCACGGCCGGCGGAGCGCGCGGACGCACGCGAGCGCCGTGCCCACGCCAATCCCCACCACGACGATCAGCAGCGAGAGCTCAATCGTCACCCAAACGCCATGCAGGATCGAGGGCGCA
>JBCCWM010000602.1:0-1707 GCA_039193505.1 Pseudomonadota bacterium
CGACTGGCCACTGCCCCTGCCGATGGTCGACATCGTGACGCTCGGGGCGGGGGGCGGTTCGGTGGCGGCGGTCGTGGACGGCACGCTCGTCGTCGGGCCGCGCAGTGCGGGCGCCGTGCCCGGCCCCGCGGCCTATGGCCGGGGCGGGCGCGAACCGACGGTCACCGACGCGCATGTGGTGCTGGGTCACTTGCCCGCACGGCTCCTCGGGGGACGGATGCCGCTTGACCGCGCCCGGGCGCGGGACGCGGTCGGCGAGGCGGTCGCGCAGCCTCTGGGCCTCTCGATCGAAGATGCGGCCCGCGGCATCCTGGCCATTGCGGACAATCACATGGTCGGCGCGCTCCGGGTTGTGTCGGTCGAACGCGGTCACGATCCGCGGGACTTCACGCTGGTGCCGTTCGGAGGGGCCGGCCCGCTCCATGGCTGCGCCTTGGCCGATCTCCTGGGACCGCGCCGTGTCCTGATCCCGCGCGCGCCCGGCGTGCTTTGTGCCGATGGGCTGCTGGAGGCCGATCTAAAGGCTGAGTTCAGCCAGGCGCTCCCCGCGGCGGTCCCGGTCACCGAGGCCGCGCCCGACACGCTCCTCGCGAGCTTGGAGCGCCAGGCCATCGCCTGGTTCGATGCCGAAGGCGTTGCGTCCGCGCGGCGGCGGCTGACCCGCGTTGCGTTGATGCGCTACCGCGGTCAGGGCTCTGAGCTTGCCGTGCCCTGGTGCGCCCCCCCGGAGGCTCTGCGCGCGGCCTTCACCGCGTCGCACCGCGCCCTCTTCGGGTTTGGTCTCGAGGCGGAGGTCGAACTTGTGACCCTGCGGGTCGAGGCGACGGGCGCGGCCGAGCCGCCCGCGGCACCATCGCTGCCCGTCGATGCAACTGTCGAGCGCACCGGCATGACGGAGATCATTCTGCCCGATGGCCCAACGGACGTGCCCGTGATCGACCGAGCGACGCTTGGTGCGGGCGCGATCATCGACGGTCCGGCGATCGTCACGCAACTCGACACCACAACGCTGATTGCCAAAGGCTGGCGGGGACGCGTGCAAGCCTTTGGTAGCATGTTGCTTGAGCGATGCGAGGAGCCGGCGTGAGCACCCCCGCACTTGAGCCTGTCTTCGAGCACATCGCGGCAAACGCCGACCGCTACGTCGAGCGACTTCTGAGCTATCTGCGCCATCCGAGCATCAGTGCGCAGAACGTCGGCATACGCGAGGTTGCCGACCTCCTCGTCGCGGAGCTCGATGCCCTTGGCATGCAGGCCGAAGCCGTGGAGAGCGCGGGCCATCCCTTCGTTCTCGGACGGATGGTGACCGATCCGGCTCAGCCCACGGTGCTCCTTTATGGGCACTATGACGTTCAGCCGCCCGACCCGCTCGAGGCCTGGATCTCGCCGCCCTTTGAGCCAACGCTCCGCGACGGCCGGATTTGGGCGCGCGGTGCGGGGGACAACAAGGGTCAACACTTTGCGCAGATCCTCGCGATCGAGGCGGTATTGGCCGTGCACGGGGCCTTGCCGTGCAACGTCGTCGTCCTTCTCGAGGGAGAGGAGGAGGTCGGCAGCCCGCACATTGCGGAGTTTGTTCGCACCCATGCCGACCGTCTCGATGTCGATCTCGTGGTCACGGCGGACGGACCGCAGCACCCGTCCGGACAACCCATCGTCACGTTTGGGGTCCGCGGCATGGTGAGCTTTGAGTTGCGCGCCCGCACG
>JBCCWM010000603.1:0-1700 GCA_039193505.1 Pseudomonadota bacterium
ACATCGCCGAGCCAGTCCGACGGGGTCTCCACCGGGACCTGCACGTACTCAAACACATCGCCGTCTGTCTCCTTGCGCGCCTGCAGCGTGTAGCGCCCATCGACGAAGAGGGCGGCACGCGTTGTCGTGACGATTGCCATCCCGGCCGACCCCGTGAACCCGGTCAGCCACGCCAGTCGCTCATCAGCGGGTGCCACAGTCTCGCCCTGATGGGCGTCGGCGCGTGGCACCAAAAACGCGTCGAGGTCACGGTCCCCGAGGGCTGCACGCAAAAGAGGCACGTGGCGCGGGCCGCGATCGGGCGAAGAGCGGGTATCGAAGCTTTGAAACATGGCCTCTTCTGAACAATTTGGCCTCATTTCGCAAGAAACTGCCGCTTGCCCAGGATTGGTCACAATGCGATGGGACCAGCCTCTCGTTGACGACAATCGGAGAGCCTCCATGCGCATCACCGCAGCGCTACTTCTTTGTATATTTACGATTTGGCGTGGGTATCTCGACTGGGCGGCCAGCCAGCAGCTCGAAACGGGCTTTGTGATGGCCGAAATCGGGGCGGTTTGGCAAACCAGCTTCCCGGACAATTACGCAACAACCGTCCCCTGGCTGTTGCGCTGGGATCTGCCCGACATCTGGGCGGAGGTTGTTCAGGCCACGCTGGTCACGCCGGCGCTGCCGGTCCTCTTCGGCCTGACAATCTTTTTCTTTGCAATCCGCCGGCGCGGCGGGATGCCGCGGGAGCTCGCCTACTCCCGCTGAGGGCAGCGGGCGCTCGCCACCTGTAAGGCGAAGCCTATCTGCCCGTTATGCGCCCGGACGATCTTCTGCACCCCACTCCGGCGGGCCTCTACTGCCCGCCCGGAGACTTCTACATCGATCCAGTGCGCGCTGTCCCGCGGGCTTTGATCACGCATGGCCACGGGGATCATGCGCGCGCCGGACATGGGGCGGTCCTTGCCACCCGCCGGACGCTCGACATTATGGCGCTGCGCTACGGGTCGGACTTCGCTGGAACGGCGGAGGCGGCCGAAGGCGTGGTGCAGCTTGGCGAGGTGAGCGTCTCGTTTCACCCGGCGGGCCACATTCTCGGCTCTGCCCAGATCGCGGTGGAGCGAGGCGGCCTCAGGATTGTCGCGGCGGGCGACTACAAGCGCGGCACGGACCCCACTGCGGAGCCCTTCGTCCCTGTGGCCGCGGATGTGTTCATCACCGAAGCCACCTTCGGTCTGCCGGTCTTCCGCCATCCCGATCCGAAGGAGGAGATCCAAAAGCTCCTCACCTCCCTTCGCCAGTTTCCTGAGCGGGCACATCTCGTCGGGGTCTATGCGCTCGGCAAGGCGCAGCGCGTCCTGCGCCTCCTCCGCGATGCCGGCTATGGGGAGACGATCTACCTTCACGGTGCGCTCGAGCGGCTCTGCCGCTACTACGAGGACGAGGGCGTTGGGCTTGGGCCGCTCGCCCCGGCCACGGTCGAACGCGGACAAAAGGGCTCGTTCGCCGGCCAGATTATCCTCGGGCCGCCATCGGCCTTCGCGGCAAAATGGGCGCAGCGCTTTCCCGAGCCGCTGATCGCCTTTGCAAGCGGTTGGATGACAATCCGCGCGCGGACACGGCAACGGGGGGTCGAGCTGCCGCTCGTCATCTCCGACCACGCCGACTGGGACGAGTTGACCGCCACGATCGAGGAGGTTGATCCGGCCGAG
>JBCCWM010000604.1:0-1676 GCA_039193505.1 Pseudomonadota bacterium
ATCGAGCGATCTTCGACACCGGCCGGGCGCCGGATCGAATCGGCGCGGCAATGGCGGAGATCGCGGCCGACATCCCAATGCTTCTCAGCGAGCTTGCTGCGGCCCGCGCGAGCGAGGGGCGGGCCCTCGCGAAGATCCTGGTGGCGCATGTTCACGACTTTGGAATGCAGCTCGACGCGGCGCGCAGCGCTGCCGCTACACGGGGGCCGGCTGTTGCGGCGCTTTTGAAGGAGCGTGTCGTGGCGCTCCTTGAGGCAACCGACCGCGTCGATGAGGCGCGCCTTGCGCAGGAACTCGCCCTTCTCGCGGTCAAGGCCGACGTCTCAGAGGAGCTCGATCGCCTCGATGCGCATGTCAGCTCGGCCCGCGCGCTCCTCGACACGGAGGAACCGGTGGGCCGCCGGCTCGACTTTCTCTGTCAGGAGTTCAACCGGGAGGCCAACACGCTCTGCTCGAAGTCCGGCTCAGCCGAGCTCACCGCGGCAGGGCTCGAGATGAAGCTGTTGATCGACCGCCTCCGCGAGCAGTGTCAGAACGTGGAGTGAGCGTTGGAGACCATCCATCGGAGCGGCCTTCTGATCATCCTCTCTTCGCCCTCCGGCGCAGGGAAATCGACGCTGTCCCGGCGTCTTCTCGAGGCGGATCCGGATGTCGTGTTCTCAGTGTCGGCGACCACGCGCGAGCCACGCCCGGGTGAGGTGGACGGCACGCACTACAACTTCCTCAGTCGAGACGAGTTTGAGCGCCTGATCGCTGAGGATGCCATGCTTGAGCATGCGGAGGTGTTCGGAAACCTCTACGGATCGCTCACGGCGCCGGTCGAAGCGGCCATCACTGCGGGGCGGGACGTTCTGTTCGATGTCGACTGGCAGGGGGGCAAGCAGATCCGGGCGTCGCGTCTGAGCAAAAGTGTGGTCTCGATTTTCATCTTGCCGCCCTCGATTGCGGCGCTGGCGGCGCGCTTGCGCGCCCGCGCACAAGACAGCGAAGAGGTGATAGCGAGACGCATGCGCAGCTCCTGGGAGGAAATCAGTCATTGGGCTGAGTATGACTACGTCCTGGTGAATGACGATTTGGCAGCCTGCGAAATGTCGCTGACAGCGATCCTAACCGCAGAGCGGCTGAAGCGCGTTCGGAGCCTCGGTCTCGGCGGCTTCGTTCAAGACTTGAACCGGGAATTTGAGGAAGGGCAGACGTGACCGGGATTTATGATCTGGACGGCAAAGCGCCGAGGCTTCCCGAAGACGGCGATATTTGGGTTGCGCCGGGCGCGCATCTGATCGGCGCAGTGCGGCTCGAGACCGGGGCGTCTATCTGGTTCAACGCCGTCCTCCGGGGCGACTGCGAGGACATTGTGATCGGTGCGGGAAGCAATGTGCAGGACGGCGCCGTCTTGCACACCGACCCGGGTTACCCGCTCCATGTTGGGGCGGAGTGCACCGTCGGGCACCAAGCGATCCTGCATGGCTGTGTTCTCGGCGATGGGGTCCTGATCGGGATGGGGGCGGTCGTGCTCAACGGCGCTCGGATAGGACCCGAGTGCCTGATCGGTGCCTCCGCTCTCATCACCGAAGGCAAGGAGATCCCGGAGGGCTCCCTGGTGATGGGCACCCCCGGAAAGGTTGTACGATCCCTCAGCGCCGAGGAACGTGCCGGCCTCCGCCGCTCCGCCGAGA
>JBCCWM010000605.1:0-1658 GCA_039193505.1 Pseudomonadota bacterium
GAGTGGCGTGCGCGTGCGCAACGCCAATTCCGAGTTGTTCTTCCCCTGGACGGCATTTGACCGTTGGATCCCCATTCGAGGGGGCACGGTTCTCGTCTTCCGCGGGCCCTGGGGTCTCGGCGTGCCCGACACCGCGCTGCCGGATGGGCTGACGGTGGAGGCGTTCAGGCAACAGGTCGACGCGCTCAAGGTCTTCGGGTGACCCCGCTCGGCGTGATCCTCGCGGGCGGCCAGGCGCGGCGCATGGGGGGCGGGGACAAATGCCTGCTTCCGCTCGGGGGGCTGACCCTCCTTGAGCGGATCATCCGGTCCCTGGAGGCGCAGGTCGACGGCATCGTGCTCAATGCCAACGGCGATCCGGGCCGCTTTGCCGCGTTCGGCCTGCCGGTCATCTCCGACGATCTGCCGGAGCATCCCGGGCCGCTCGCCGGCGTGCTTGCCAGTCTCGAGCACGCCGCCGCCAGCCACAGCCACATCGTGACCGTCGCGGGCGACACGCCCTTCGTGCCGGCGGACCTGGTGGCGCGGCTCGAGGCGGCGCGCGGCGCGGAAGATCGCCCGATAGCACTCGCCGCGACCCGCGAGGACGGGCGGGTCGTCCGTCACCCGACGGTGGCGCTCTGGCCCGTGGCGCTCCGCCAGGACCTCCGCGCGGCGCTCTCGGCCGGGACCCGCAAAATCGTCGCCTGGACGGACGCCCATGGCGCAGCGACGGCGGTCTTCCCGGGTGATCCGTTCTTCAACATCAACACGCCTGAGGACCTCGAGACGGCGGAGGCGATGCTGTGCGCGTGATCGGGGTCACTGGGTGGAAGGACCAGGGCAAGACGACCCTGGTCGCGGCCCTGGTGCGCCATTTCACGGGCGAGGGGCTGTCGGTCTCTACCATCAAGCACGCGCATGCGGGCTTTGACATCGATCAGCCCGGGCGGGACAGCTTCCGCCACCGGGAGGCCGGCGCGCGGGAGGTTGTGCTCGCCTCACCGCGGCGCGTCGCCGTGGTGGAGGAACTGCGGAGCGCACCCGAACCCACGCTCGGGACCCTCCTTGCCCGGATGCAGACCGTCGATCTTGTCGTCGTCGAGGGCTACAAGGACGCGCCGCACCCGAAGATCGAGGTCTACCGCGAGGACCGGGGCAAGCCACCCCTCGCCCTCACCCGCCCCACGATCCGGGCCGTTGCCGGGACTGCGGCGGGGTTCGCACTCCCGGTCCCGGTGCTTCCGATCGACGACATTCCCGGGCTCGCCGCGATCGCGCTCAGGGAGGCGGAATGATGCCGGCCACGGGTGCGCCGCCCACCCTCGAGGCCCGGCGCGAACGGGAGTGGCGGAGTGCTGCATCCGGTCGCGGCAAAGCCGCCGCGGGCGCCGGATCCGGCGGCGCTCTCTGGAGCAAGCCGGAGACCGGCGGGAAGGGCCGCGGCCGCTCAACCGCCGGATCGCCTGCCGGGCCGCACCGCTGGCCTCGAGCGCGGCCATGAGCACGCTCAGAAACGACTGCTTCTCTCCTCCAGATGGCGGCACGTGGACGCCTGTGGAGAGCGCGTTGGCCCATCTCCGCGCTGGACTGGTGGCCGTGACCGAGGTCGAAGTGGTGCCGCTTTGGGATGCCGCTGGACGGGCCCTGGCGGCGCCGACCCGGGCGCGCCGGGCGCA
>JBCCWM010000606.1:0-1657 GCA_039193505.1 Pseudomonadota bacterium
CGGGGGTGTGCGAGCGGTCGATGCAGATCGACTTTGACGATCTGGTGACCTTTCACGCGGTCCAGCATCTCTACGACATCGCACGATCCGAGGACGCGCGGCCGTTCTTTCTGCAGGTCTCCTACACCCATCCGCACGAGCCCTATCTCTGCCAGAAGCGGTTTTGGGACCTCTATGAGGGGGTAAAGATCCCTTTGCCGACGGTGCCCGCGCTGCCGGAGGCGGAGCATGATGCGCATTCCGTCCGGCTCCTGTCGGATTTCGGGATGCTGAATGTGCGGTTTGCGGATGCCGACATCGCGACGGCGCGGCGGGCGTATTACGGCTCGGTCAGCTATCTCGACGCCAAGATCGGTGAGGTGCTCGAGGCGTTGGAGCGGACCGGCCAGCGGGAGCGGACGGTGATCGTCTTCACCTCGGATCACGGCGAGATGCTGGGGGAGCGGGGGATGTGGTTCAAGAAGCACTTCTACGAGCCCTCGCTCCGGGTGCCGCTGATCATCGCGGGAGGGGCCTTTGGGCCCGGGCGGGCGACGACGCCCGCCTCGCTGGTGGATCTTCTGCCGACATTCATGGGCGTGGCCGAGGGGTCCGGTTGGGTGTCGCCTGTCGAGACGCTCGACGGAGAGGATCTGTCGACCAAGCTGGCGCCGGAGCCCGACCGTCCGGTCTATGCCGAGTATTTGGCGGAGGCGACGACGGCGCCCCTCCTGATGGTGCGGCAGGGGCGGTACAAGTATGTGCACTCGACCAGCGATCCGCCGCTTCTCTTCGACGTTGAGGCGGATCCGGCGGAGCAGCGGAACCTCGCGGGGGTGCCGGAGCACGGACCGGTGGAGGCGCGGCTCCGCGCGCGGGTGCTGCAGCGTTGGGACAGCGAGGCTCTGTCCGAGCGCATCCGGCTGAGCCAGAAGCGGCGGCGGCTGGTTCTGGAGAGCGATCGGCAGGGTCTGCGCCCGCGGTGGAACCATGGTGAGGCGCCGGGCTCCGACGTTGTGTGGTATCGGGGCGAGACCAGCTACAACGCATGGGCCTTCAAGTATCTGCCCGTCGTGGACGAGGGGTGAGCGCGGCCGGCTCGCGTCTGATCGTGCCGGCCGATGCGACGGCCGATCTTGTCGTCTGCGAGGAGGGTCTCAGCTTCTGGGGCGGCGTCGATTCGGAGACCGGAACTGTGATCGACGCGCATCACCCGCTCTGCGGGCAGTGTTTGGCCGGAAAGATCGTGCTGATGCCGACGAGCCGTGGGTCCTGCTCGGGGAGCGGTGTGCTGCTGCACCTGGCGCTCAACGGCTGCGCCCCCGCGGCGCTGATCTTTCGCGAGGCGGAGGAGATCCTGACGCTCGGGGCGCTGATTGCGGCTGAGATGTTTGACCGGAGGATCGCCGTGGCGCGTCTTGCGGCCGCGGAGTACGCCGCCCTGGCGCTCAGATCGACAGCTGTTCTTCACGCGGGGAGGTTGGTGGCGGAGGATCTGGTGGTCGATCTGGAGGTGGCCACTGCGACTGCACTGGATCTGACCGCGGAGGATCGGGCCATTCTGGCGGGCGAGACGGGGCAAGCGGCGGCGCTGGCGATGCGGGTGATCCTGGCCATGGCGGCCGCCCAAGGGGCGGAGCGGCTGATCGAGGTGACCCGGGGCCATGTCGACGGCTGC
>JBCCWM010000607.1:0-1620 GCA_039193505.1 Pseudomonadota bacterium
GATCGATCTTTCCCGCGAAGACCGATGGCTTCGGCCAATCGAGTTCCAAACTGCTGAGGGTTCATGCGCGCTCATCACGACCCGAGGACATCGGCAGGGATCATCGGCCGCTTCACTTTAACGAAGGGTTAAGCGAGACGGTCGAGTGGCAATGAGGGCTGGCGGTCTTTTGTCCGCTCTCTCGCCTCAGTGCGCGTGTGCTCCGGCACCGATTCGCCAAGGTTGCAGGGCGATCGCCTGCTCGGCCGCTTCCGTAGCAGCCGCGAGGCGCGTGCGCTGATCCGCCGACAGAGGCGTGGACGGATCGACGCGCTCAAGCGGGTGCAGCGCAGCTTTGGGCGCATTCGCAAGCCGCTGCCGGCGGCGTGTTCCGGCTGCAGCCCTTTCTGAGCGATCGTCCACCAACTCGGGTTCGGGCGTTGTCGCCGCGGACGGACGGGGCGGAAACGGGTATGGCTGGCCCTCCTGGGCCGCCATCATCGCGGCAAAGAGCGGATCCTCGTAGAACTTGATCCGCTCTGCCTTCACCGGATGCTGGGGGGCCGCGAGCACAATCACCGCGTCGGGATCCATCGTGCGGGCAGCGGTCTCGGAGAGAAGCGGGCGGGCTTCGAGCCTCGCGCTGGTGCCCTTGGGCCCGAACAGCCCCTTCGACGCTCCAAAACTTTGCGTGACGGCTTCGGCCGTCGTCTGACCGACCGCAGCGGACACCTCCTTGATCGTCGTCTCGTCGCGGGGGGCGATGTAGAGCCGGACGCCGGCGCCGGTCTCGAGGCTTTTTCGGCCATTGGGTCCGTAGATCTCCTCGAGCGCTGCCAGCGATTGCGCGATCATGGCAACGCGCCCGCCATAGCTCGCAAGCGTGTGGATCGCGCGCTCGAGATAGGGCATCGCGCCCATTTGCTGGAACTCGTCGATCATGATCATCACCGGCCAGGGTTCGTCGGGGCCCGGCTCGTGATCGCGGAGCGCGCGAATGAGATCGGCGAAGAGAAGCCGGAGAAGCGGCGCCAGGGTCTGGATGTGGTCTTCGGAGATCGAGAGATAGAGCGCCTGCGGCCGGCGGCGGAAGGCGGCGAAGTCGATGTCGTTTGCTGCGGTCGCGCGCAGGACAGCGGGGTGGTCCCAGGCCTTGAGCCCTCCGGTCATCAGCGCCTGGAGGTTTGAGGCGAGCGTCCGGTCGAAGGTGGCGGCCGCGTCGCGCCAGAGCATCCGCGTGACCGCGTGCCGGGTTTCTTGGGCATACCCCGCGTAGATCGCGTTCCGATTGGTGCCGTCGCCGGTGACGATGGCGCGGACCGCACCGAGCGTCGGCGTGCCGCGCTCCAGCGCGAGCATGGCGGCCGCCACGAAAATGCTCTTGCCCGCCTCGGAAAACGTCCGGTTTGCGCCGTTGTTCTCCCGGTCGAGAAAGAGGTCGGCGAGGATCGCCACGTCGGTGAACTGCCGGTCGGGGTCCGGCAAGGCCGCGATCGGGGCAAGCGGGTTGTAGCGGTGCGTGCCATGCGCCCAATCGAAGGGCGAGAAGCGGAACACGTCGTCGCCCTGGCGCGCGCGGGCGCGGGAGGTCTGCTCGAAGAGCTCGCCCTTGACGTCGAGCGCAACGATCGAGCCCTGGAA
>JBCCWM010000608.1:0-1618 GCA_039193505.1 Pseudomonadota bacterium
CATCGGGAAATAGGGTATCTCGGCGCACCGGACCCGGTTCGGGTGGTCGATCGCAAGCCCGCGCAGACGCGAGGGATGACTGGGGTCCCGGGGTTCGGGCGCCGGCAGATCGGCATCTGGCCGATGAGCCGCATCGGGCGCCGGACCCGCTCGAGGGTCGCCGCATGGGCCCCGTTCCTGACACGCAAGGTCATCTGGCGGACCCCCTGGAGCGGAGTCTCCAAGATCTGCCGGTCGATCGGGGCCATCGGGGCGCGGTTCTCGGCGCTCTCGCGCGCGGCTCGGTGGTGTACCGTGGACCGCGGGATCGACCGTGGCCGACATGGGACGGACGACCGCGCGGGCGGTCCGTCTCGACCATGCCGTGCCTCCCGCCCCGCCCCCGGGCTTGAGCTTTCGTGACAGAAACGGTCGCCACCGCCGATCTTCGCCTGCAATGCCTTCAGGGTCTCATCGGGCCCCCGCCCGTGGCCCCCGTCTCGAAAACGCCCGACGCGCCCTCCAACACGGCGCTGGCCATTGTGCTCGGACCAATGGCGCACACGGCTCGCTCCACCGGTCGATCCGGGTCGGATGCACCTCGCACCGCACAGCCACCGTTTGCCTGCCCTCCGGCACCATTTACGCCTCGGCCACGCGCCGCTTCGCCATCTCCAGCGCGTCCGTTTCCTTCGCGACGACCACGATGACCTCAGATCGCAGCGTCCGTCAGGGCCCGAGTGCCGGGGAGAGGCTCATTCGATCCAAGAGGCTCGGCTCGACACGATACCAATGACGGCTGTCGGTGGTCACCGGCAGCCGACGCGGGTGCGAGCGGACACTATTCTATTTCTCAATCAACAGGCTTGCGAGCCACATGATACTCCTTGTCGCGGAGTTCGGCATGGATGCGTGGCGCGCCACAGCGCTGCATGCTCTCTTCGAAAATCGACGTGATCTCCTCGGTCGGGGCCTCGTGCCTGGCCGCCCAAGCCGGGAAACTGCGCTGCCAAGTGTGAAACCAGCTTCGGTTGGCACCAAGCCGCCGGCAGAGCGGACGGATCGAGTGAGTGCCCATTCGGGAGGCTCTGGACACAAGCGTCGCAATCATGTCTCCGCCGCCACTGAGCGAAAGGAGCTGTCGCGCGTCCTCTCGTACCCCTGGCGTTTAAGCGCTCACCTACGTTCATCCCTTGAGTCTTGTCCTCCAGTCTCGTGTTGTCCCGGCGCAGCTGCGCCAATTCCGCCGCCTCGGCCCGGCTCCAAGCAAGCGCGATCGCCGATCCCGCGGCCAACAGTTCAAGAGGCCAGGGTGTCATAGTTCTGGACGCCACGCCCAACGCGCCCGCCGGGCTGACATGGCTCATGCCGCCCTCGGACACAGGTACCACCGCTTGCTCTTCGTACTCTCGCGTGAACGGCCGACCGGTGAGCGTCGTCATCACGGCCTCCCAATCCTGAAGTTGAGTGAACCCCGGGTCTAGGATCACGTGGCGAGGTCCCTGGTGCGCTGCCGGTTCGAGGCCCGTGGCGAGCGGCCCGCATGGGGGCGCAGGGCGTTCATGCGATCGCGCAGCGGCTGATGTCGTCCAGGACGGTGCTGAGGTGGTACCCGCCGGCACGTCTTCGGCGTGAGCGA
>JBCCWM010000609.1:0-1610 GCA_039193505.1 Pseudomonadota bacterium
ACTGGTCGATACATGTCTGACGGACGGAGAAAGGGCCAGCAGCCATTGCGGCTCATCGCGCCCCCGCTTCCAATCGTCCTTGCCAAGAGGCCCATGCAGACGCCGGGCGCCCAGTGGCACGGCGCAGCGTTCTGTCTCCTCCCGAGATGTTAACCCTTTGCTGATGAGTGGGAGCGAGATCCCAATGGTCCATCCGCGGGCTCTGATCTATGCTGGCGGAACGGCGCCGCCTCACGACACTGTGCGAAGATCCTCCGTCGGAAAGCGTTGTTGAATGCGTATGTTGACATGAGTGCGTCGGAGAGACAGAGCAACGCAATGCTAAACAAGGGTTTTTTCTTTTCGGCCGTTCTGGCCGCGACGTCTGCGGCACATTCGGATGAGGCAAGCGACGGCGCCGCACTTGTGCGATCGGCGCTCGATCGCCTGCTCGAGCGTCACGCGCCAGGGCTCACGCCCCCAACGCTGGAGGTCAGGATCAAGAGCCGCAGCGCGCACGGTATTGAAGGCCATTTGGCTTGGACCGATCCGAGCGGGGTGGAGGTCGTTGGCCCGAGTGTTCTCGCGTCGGCGGTGGACGCGCCGCTGACCGACGCCGGGATCGAGCGCTTTGCCTACACCCTGCTTCGCACCAGCCCGGGCCCGTGGCTGCCCGCGGTCAACCCAGACTGAGGGGGGCCGTCGATGTGCACGCACTGCCGCGCGGATGTCCCCTATGGCGAGGACTGCGCCTATCGCTCGTTGGAGGCGCCCGATGCCGCGAGCACGTCTGTGGCCTCGGCAGGCCCTCTCGATCAGGGGAATATGCAGGAGATCGCGGACTACCTCGTCACCGGCTTTTGGCAGGAAACGGAGGGGCGCGGGGCCCGGTCATTCGACATCGCCACGGGCGGGTCGATCACCGCCAACATCGCCCCGCTGACCAACGCCGGCGAGGCGCTGGCAGAGGCCGCCCTTCAGGCCTGGACCGACGCAACAGGCATCCAGTTTGTCCTGACGACCTCAAACTTTGCGGATATCGTCATCGATGATTCCGACACCTTCTCCGCCTATGCGTCGTCGAACTACTCGACCAGCGGCGAGGTCTTCAATGCCTTCGTGAACATCGGACGCGGCTGGAACGGGTTCAACACCGAGATCGATGGCTACACCTTCCAGACCTACATCCACGAGATCGGTCATGCACTGGGCCTCGGGCATGCCGGGCCCTACAACGGCAACGGGTCGTTCTCGCAGGATGCCAGCTTCGATGCGGACAGCTGGCAGGCAACCACGATGTCCTACTTCGCGCAAAACGAGAACCCAAATGTCGATGCGAGCTTCGCTTACGCCATCACAACGATGCCGGCGGACATCCTCGCGATCCGAACGCTCTACGGCACGTCCGGGCAGACTCGGACGGGCGACACGACCTACTGGAACAACTCCACTGCGGGCGGCGTTCTCGACGATCTGACGAGCTACAACAACCCCGTCACTGCGACGATCATCGACGATGGCGGGCACGACACGCTCGACTTTTCGAACGAAACCGTCGCGCAGACCATCCACGCCTACGGGGGCGGGGTCTCGGATGTGGGCGGGCTGACCGGCAATCTGATCATCTACTA
>JBCCWM010000610.1:0-1605 GCA_039193505.1 Pseudomonadota bacterium
CGACGAGCCGAGCGCATAGAGGCCGAGGCCGAGCCCCGTCCGTCGAAACGGCAGCCAGAACCCAAACACCGCAACGCCCGTCAGGATCAGCGCCGTCGGGACGCCGAAGAGATCGAGCGTCATCGCATCGGCAAGATCGTAGTTCACCGCCCCACCCGGCGTCGGCCGCAGAAGGAGCGCGAGCCCCACGAAGATCGACGCCGTCGCCAGCGTGACCACGATGGGCTGGATCCGCCCGAAGACGATGATCAGACCGTTGAAGAGACCGCAGAGCGCGCCCGCGAGGACCACACCCACCATCCCAAAAGCCAAGCCAAGGCCGGTGCCGTCGAGGAAGTACGAGGCGATGCAGTTCGTCAGCGCCATCACGGCGCCGACGGACAGGTCGATCCCCCGCACGACGACCGCGAAGAATTGCGCACAGGCCGCAAGGCCGAGGATCAGGCACTGGTTCGCCCAGATCGTCATCACATAGGTGGAGGCGCCGCGCGGATGGGTGCCGAGATAGGCCACGAGGAGGACAATCAAGACAATGCCCGCGATCACCTCGCGGCGGTTTGCACGCATGTAATCAAGCATGGCCGACCCGTGCTTCTGCGGAAACGTTCAGGGTCGCCGCGATGATGTTTTGCGGGGTGAGATCGTCGCCGCGGAGCGAGGCGACGATTTCTCCGTCAAAGAACACATGGGTCTCGTCGCAGAGCTGCGTCAACTCCTCATAGTCGGTGCTGAGCAGCACGATCGCTGTGCCTTGATCGGCAAGCTGGCGAAGGATCGCGTAGATCTCGGTCTTCGTTTTGACATCGATGCCGCGGGTGGGATCGGCGAGCAGCAGGCAGCGCGGCTTCAGCGCCAACCACTTGCTGAGGACCACTTTCTGCTGGTTTCCGCCGGACAGGGAGGCGACCGGCTGCTCCATCCCACCATGCTTGAGGGCCAGTTGATCGAGGGAACGCTGGTAGAGCGCAGGGTCCCCGGCATCCAGATCGTCGCGACCGAGGGCGGCAAGCTGCAGGTTCTCCTGAATGCTCTGATCGATCACCAGCCCTTCCGT
This sequence comes from Pseudomonadota bacterium, assembly GCA_039193505.1. GTDB lineage: Bacteria > Pseudomonadota > Alphaproteobacteria > Rhodobacterales > Rhodobacteraceae > Algicella. The sequence goes on from JBCCWM010000610.1 coordinate 1,055, forward strand.
TTTGCGGTCTTCGGGAATGTAGGCCAGTGCAATGTCTTGGTGTTTTGCCGCTTTTGGACTGGCGATGGCGCGCGCGGTGCCGGCGATCGCGGTCTCGCCCTTGATCCCTCGGAGAAGCCCGAAGAGCGCCATCAGAAACGCCCCCTGCCCTTGACCATCAAGCCCGCCGAGACCGACGAGCTCACCGCGCCGCACCGTTAGGCTCACGTCTCTGATCCGGCCCTCCCAGGACAGGTTCTTGACGTCGAGCAGAGTCTCGGCGTCCGTCGCAGGCGGTGGCTTCGGCGGAAAGAGCTCCTCGATCTTCTGGCCGACCATCATGTTGATGATCTCGCCGTAGTCATGCGCGCCCTTCGGAAAGGTCGCGACCCGCTGGCCGTTTCGGAACACGGAAACGCGATCCGCCAGCGCCTCGATCTCATGGAAGCGGTGCGAGATGAAGAGGACGGCCGTTCCGTTGTCCCGCTCCTCGCGCACCAGATCAAAGACTTTCTCGACCACAGAGGCGCTCAGCGCCGACGTCGCCTCGTCGAGGATCAGGAGGCGCGGGC
>JBCCWM010000611.1:0-1602 GCA_039193505.1 Pseudomonadota bacterium
GCCGGTGCGCCGATTGGTGTGCAAACTTGCCTTCGCCGCCCCGATTAGATACTGCATAAAAGAAGGCGCTAGAACTCCAACAATATCGTTGCCGTTCAAAGCGTTAGGTGCGGCTGCAGAGGGGGAGTTCTGCTATGGTGCGGTCGAGAAGACTCGAACTTCCACGGGAGTTACCCCACAGCGACCTCAACGCTGCGCGTCTACCAATTCCGCCACGACCGCACGTGACCCGCCGGCCATTAGCAGCCCCTTTGAGAGATGTGAAGCCGTGAAGTGAGAGCGACGACCAAATAGCGGCGTTTCCATCCACCACCGACGCACTGGTCAAAGGACTCACGTCCTCTCGGATCCGGAACCGTCGCTGCTGACCGTTGGGCCGAAGACCGCCTCGAAGCCCCCGCGAAGCGCCAGATCAGCGTCGGCCATGGTCGCCGGGAGCCCGAGATCGACGAGGCTTGTAACGCCGTGCTGATCGATCCCGCATGGCACGATCCCTCCGTAGTGTCCGAGATCCGGATCCACATTCAGGGCGATCCCGTGATAGCTGATCCAGTGGCGGACGCGCACACCAACGGCCGCGATTTTGTCCTCAGCGAAGCCATCGGCGCCGGCGCCCGCGCGCTCTGGTCGGACCACCCAAACACCGACCCTGCCCCGGCGTCGCTCACCTCGTATCCCGAACGAGGCAAGCGCGCGGATGACCCACTCTTCGAGGGACGTCACAAAGCGCCGGACATCTCGCCCACGGTGCCGGAGGTCAAGCATTGCGTAGGCAACACGCTGCCCGGGACCATGATAGGTGTACTGCCCGCCACGGCGCGTTTCGAACACCGGCAGGCGGTGTGGATCCCGGAGGTCCTCCGGACGCGCACCTGTTCCCGCGGTGTAGAGGGGCGGATGTTCCACCAGCCAGACACGCTCACCAGCCTGTCCTGCAAGAATCCGCGCCACATGTGCCTCCATCTCGGCGACCGCCTCGGGGTAGGCCACTGGAGCCTCGGCGATGTCCCACATGGGTGGCGATGCGAGGGATGTCATTGTGGGATCGCACCTTTGACGACGTGAGTTCGGTTCTCCGCCAGGCCAGACACCGGCCGCCCCTTTGTCTTGCTGTCGGTCGCATGTGTAACCGCCATGTTTGCCGGGCGATGGCAAGGGGATACGGCGAGCTTGTCCCACTCTTGTAACCGACGGTGACGGATTGTCGTGTCTGCCGGCGATGACGACCTCGGTGCCGTCCAACTTGACCTGCTTGGGCGTCTGCACTTTGCCCTGCTTCAAGGCAAAGGTTAGGTAGCACACCAATTCTTGCCGCGAGACGACGTAGGGAGGTCGTGCTCCCGCTCTCCCGCTGAACACTTGAATGCCCAAGTGACGCCTTCGGGACAGTGTATGGCAATCGGGACGCTGTGGTGGGGTCGCCCCCCGTTCAGCCGGCCACCCATTCGGTCTGTTGGGCGTGTCCGAGCTCGCGAGGCGGGCACATCTGGCGCCCGGGGTGGGGATGGTTGTGCCGTCGGCCCGTCCGGCGATCCGGTCGCGCGCGGTCCTTGCATCCGGGATCGGATGGACGTGGACACGGTCGCGCGTGAAGGTCCTCGC
>JBCCWM010000612.1:0-1585 GCA_039193505.1 Pseudomonadota bacterium
AGCAAGCTCAGATCGTCATCAATCACTGGCTCAGGCAGTACAATCACACCAGGCCGCATCAGGCACTCAACATGCGCCCACCCGTTCCTGAAACCCTATTAGAGAAACCCCTGATCAGTGGCCCAGACACGGGGGGCTAGAAACCTCGCCGGCCTCCGTCCCGCTCCGACACGGCATCGACCGACCATGCGCCGACCGCCCGGTTTGGGTCGCCCGGTCGGGTCGAGGCGCCGGCCATTCGTCGCAGTATCAACGGCCTGGTCTTCCCGTCCCGGGCCGCCACCGCGATGGAGCGCTGCGACGGCCTGCAACAGGACTTAAACGCATCGCACGGCCCGCAACGGGGGATGACGGAACGCCCGATCCGATCCCTGCAGGACCACGGCGCCCATCGGAATCGCCTTCGAACACCTCTCCAACGCCGGCCGAGCAATCGGCGACTGAATTCAGTTCTACATCATCAGACGCCTGTACGAGGCTCATGTCCTGCGGACACCAGCCGAGGCATTCGACCCGCAGCCCAACCCGAGCGGGATCCGCTGGGTCGGTGTAACCGCGAGCGGCAGCGCCGTCTCGATTGCGACGTCCGAGCACAGCGGTCGGCGAGCTCGACGCTGCACGGACGTGATGCCGCCAGGGCTCCATCGGCGATCCAGAAACGGACATCGTGTGCTGGCCAAACATTCATCAGTGTCGGGCCAGTTGGTCTCCCGGTACCTGGCCTTCGAAATGCGATGGCGGCGGGGCTCGATGAACTTGAGAGGCCTGGAGGCTGGCTGCCCCCAGCCAAACCGCCTGCGCGTGCATCGACACCATTCTGCTTCACCTAGGGTGCCGCCACCCCGACGTCGCCACGGATACAAGAACGGATCCGGGGGTGGGGGCGGCGGCTGTGCCGGGCCTCCGCGCGGGGTGTGTGACTGTGGTCAGGATGCACTCCGGCCGTGGCGCCATGGCGCGACGGTTTCTCTGAGCCAAGCCCTCGCCCAAGGGAGGCTCAGGGCGGAGGCGCGTCGTGCTCCTGCAGGGCTGAGAGCAACTGGCTGACTTCGGCGACGGTGTTGTAGTGGCCGAATGAGACCCGGATGCAATCCGGCAGCCCAAGCGGCGTCAGCACGTTTGAGGAATGCGCGTCGGTCTTGCGGGTGTGGGCGCGGATACCGTGGCGGCGGAGATCCGCAACGATCTCTGCCGAGGGTCGGCCCTCAAAGGCGAAAGACACGAGGCCCTCGCGCGCCGGATTGTCCGCCCCGCCGAGAACCCGGACATCGCGCCGCTCCGCGATGCCTGGCAGGTTCTCGATGCCGAAGAGCAGCGCGTTGCAGAGCGCCGCTTCGTGCGCCTTGATCGCCGCCGCCGCCGTCTCGATCCGGCGCCGGGGCGTCTCGCCCGGTTCGATCGTCTCTCCCAGCCACTCGAAATGGCGCACGACGTCCGAGAACGTCGCATAGGCGGCCGCGTCGCGGGTCCCGAGCTCCCACCCATCGCCGGCCCGGTCGATCACGTCATGGGGCAGCGCCGTCAGACGCTCCGACGCCCAGCCGACGCCGTAGCCATGACGCGAGAACACCTTGTAGGGCGACAC
>JBCCWM010000613.1:0-1556 GCA_039193505.1 Pseudomonadota bacterium
GGAGGCGTTCCTCGCGACCGACCGCGCGCGTTTTGTCGGCGGACCGGCCGATGTCGGGCGCGCCTGGCGGGCTTTCGGACATGTGATCGGCCATTGGACGCTCCGGGGATACGGTTCGTTCATCCTCCGCGAAAAGGGCTCGGACACCCCGATCGGCCTCGCCGGACCCTGGTACCCTGCAGATTGGCCCGAACGGGAGATCGGCTGGAGCATTTTCACTGTGCACGCCGAGGGGCGCGGCATTGCCGCCGAAGCTGCGCGCGCCGCGATCGCTCACGCCTACGCCACCCTCGGCTGGGACACCGCCGTCAGCTATATCGACCCTGCAAATGCGCGCTCCATCGCGCTCGCCGAACGCCTCGGCGCCGTCCGCGACAGCTCAGCGCCCCGCCCCCACTCCGAAGATCTCGTCTACCGCCACCCACGACCGGCAGGGATGCCATGACCGCACACGCGCCCGCACCTGGCCAGACGCACATCCCGCTTGCGGCAGCCGCCGACCTTGTCTCTGCCGCCGCGCAGAATGCGTCGTTGATTGTGGCCGGCCACCTCTCCCTCACCTGTCCCCCTGCCGAGTCCATCGCGACCCTGATCGCTGAGTACAGCAAGCTGCAAACGGCGGGAGTTGGTGGGCCCTCCAGCGCAAAGGACGCGTGGCTTTCAACCGTCGCGGAGACAGCCGACTGGCCTGCCGAGGGCTTTGGATGCCGGTCGGACACCAACAACGCCACCTTTGTGTGGGTCGGCTCGGTCGGACTTGGACACACTCCGGACCTTGCCCAGCGTGCCCTCGAAGAGGCAGAGCGGCAGGGCTGCGCGGGCGCGGCAGCGCAAGACCATGTCGTCGGCATCCTCGGGTCCTGCATCGATCGCGACAACGCCCGGTCTTCTGTCCGCCTCGCCGAGGCCCTCGGCGCCGGGGTGGACACAACCGCCGTGTGCACCGCCCCCGAAGACCTCGTTTGTCGCCAATGGACCGGAGCTGCCCGATGACGGACACCGTCGCCCGCGCCGCAGAGCTCTTGGCCGAGCACCGGGAGAGCATCGACAGGCTCGATGCGATCCTTGTCTTCACTCTGGCCGAGCGGTTCAAGCACACGCAGGCCGTCGGCCACCTCAAGGCCGAGAACGCCCTGCCCCCTGCCGACCCCGCCCGCGAGGCCGAGCAAGTCGAACGGCTTGAGCGTCTGGCGCGCGAGGCCGATCTCGACCCGGATTTCGCCCGGAAATTCATCCGCTTTGTGATCGCGGAAGTGATCCGCCACCACGAGCAACACGCAAAACTCGGGACTGACCCGACCTAGGCCTTCGAAGGAGACTCCCATGGCCATCAAACTCCGGCTCGCCCGCGGCGGGTCCAAGAAACGCCCGTTCTACCGCATTGTCGCGGCCGACAGCCGCATGCCGCGCGATGGGCGCTACATCGAAAAGCTCGGCACCTACAACCCGCTCCTGCCCAAGGACAACGAGGCACGGGTCACGATGGATCTCGACCGCGTGCGCCACTGGCTCGGCCAAGGCGCACAGCCGACGGACCGCGTCGCGCGCTTTCTCGA
>JBCCWM010000614.1:0-1553 GCA_039193505.1 Pseudomonadota bacterium
AGGGACAGGAGAATCACGACAATCATCGCGACCGCGAGAAAGACCATTTTGATGAACCGCAACATGACGGTGCCCTCCGGGTTAGGCGTCGGTTTGGTCGGTGTTCAACCGGTCGCGCAGCAGCTTTCCTGTCTTAAAGAATGGAACGTGCTTCTCATCGACGTCCACCGTGTCGCCGGTCCGTGGGTTGCGACCGGTTCGACCTTCGCGCTTCTTGACCGAAAAGGCGCCGAAGCCGCGCAACTCCACGCGGTTGCCATTGGCCATCGCTTCGATGATCTGGTCGAAGATCGTTCCAACGATTCGTTCCACGTCACGCTGATAGAGATGCGGGTTCTCCTCCGCGATCTTCTGGATAAGCTCGGACTTGATCATCGACGCCTTGACGCTCCCCTTGACGACACGCAACCTCCGAGCATGCTATCGCGCTCAGATCGAGCTTGCAGCACTTAATTGAGGATTGACAAGAGCTTCGGACCTGTTTTGCCGGAGGGGTTGGCAATTCCGCCCAGCTTGAGCATCCAGGCCGTCACTCCGGGCAGGAGGCCGGCGGCCTCACGCTCGGGCGCCCATTCGTAAACCGGCAGGTCGCGGAGCGTCTCGTCCTCGTTTTGGAGCCAGTCGAGCGCCGTCTCGCGGCCACCGATGGCATCGATCAGACCCGCCTCGAGCGCCATGCGGCCAGTCATCACCCGTCCGTCGGTGACGGCGGCCAGATCTGCACCGGCGAGGTCGCGACGCTCCGCCACAAGGCCCTCGAACCAGGCAAATGCGTCTGCAACCAGCGCTTCCTGCGCCGCCGTGCCCGCGGCGTTCGGGGTGCGGAAGGGCGAGGGTTCCGCCTTAAGCGGTGAGGAGCGGACAGTCTCGACCTCGACGCCCACACGCTCGAGGAGGGAGGTCATGTTGGGATATTCCATGATCACGCCGATCGAGCCCGTCAGCGTGTTGCCGCGTGCGACGACGTGATCGGCCGAGAGCGCGGCAACATAGCCGCCCGAGGCCGCTACTTCGCCGAGGACTGCAACCACAGGCCGCGTCTCTGCGATCTCGCGCATCAAGAGGTAGATAGTCTCGGCGCCGACAGTGGTTCCGCCGGGCGAATCGATGTCGAGGAGGACGGCCTTGGCGGTCTCCGCGTCGCGCAGGTCGCGGAGCAGTGCGGTGCGCGCCGGTTCGTCGAAGATGGTCCCGTGGATCGACACGTGTGCGATGTGCGGGGAGAAATGTCGCCCGGCCCCAAGCCACGCGCCAACTGCGCCGAGTGCGATCAGAACGCCGAATGTCACCAGCACACCGCGCCAGAACGCGTTGCGGCGCCAGCGGCGACGGCTGTCTTCGAACTGCGCCCGGGCCATTAGGCTGGGCGAGATGTCATGGTCTTCCACTGCGCCTCCCGCACGTTGGTCTCGCGCGGAAGATGGGGATCAGAACCGTCGGATCAAGGCGAAGTCGATGCCGAGCGAATCCACATCCGTGTCGTCGAGCTCGAGAAATCTGTACTCGGCTTCGCCCCGCAGGCTGAAACCGCGGCCGATGGCGACCTCGGACCC
>JBCCWM010000615.1:0-1546 GCA_039193505.1 Pseudomonadota bacterium
GTTCCCGGCTGCCAGACCGAACGCCATCACGACGCCGATGGCGGCCGCCTCGGTCGGCGTTGCCCAGCCGCCATAGATCGCGCCCATGACGACCGCGAAAATGGCAAGCGGCGGCAGGAGGTGGCGGAGGCGGTGGAGGCGTTCGGAGAGAGGGGCGGGCGGACCCGCACGCTCCGCCAGGGAGGGGCGCAGCAGGACGGCGAGGGCAATGATCGCCATGAAGAGGAGCGTCAGGAGGAGGCCCGGCAGGATGCCGGCCGCAAAGAGCTGCCCGATCGAGGTGTTGGTCAGCGCGCCGTAAATGATCAGGTTCACCGAGGGCGGGATCAAGATCCCGAGGGTCGCGCCAGCGGCGATGGTGCCGAGCACCAAGGGTTCGTGATAGGCGCGCCGCTGGAACTCGTCGAGGGCCACAGTGCCGATGGTGGCCGCCGTCGCCACGGAGGAGCCGGAGACGGCCGAGAACATCGCGCAGGCCCCGATATTGGTGTGGAGGAGCCCCCCGGGCAGCCGGTTCAGCCAATCGCCGAGGCTGTCATACATGTTCCGGGTGATCCCCGCGCGGAGCAGCAGCTCGCCGAGCAGCACGAAAAGCGGGATCGTGGTCAGCAGAAAGTCGTTCATCACCGACCAGAGGTTGGTGCCGAACGAGAGAAGGACCGGCGGCCCGAAATAGATCATCGCCCCGAGAACACCGGTCGCGAGCATCGCTATGCCCACATGGAGCCCGATGAACATCAGCCCGAGCATGATCACAAAGCCTACGGCTGCGCCGATGGGGTCGATCATCGCCGGGCCTCGTCAATCTCTTCGGCAACGGTCGGCGGGGCCACGACGCGGCTCGCCGCGGCGAGCCCGTGGCGGAGCGCCAACAGCCCGCGGAGTGCGGTCCAAAGCGCTGCGAGGCCAAAGACCACGAGACCCGCCAGCCAGAGCGACTGCGGGATCCAGAGGGGCACTTGCAGCGGGCTCGACGAGACTGAGCCGAAGGTCAAGCTCTCCGACAGCGTGCGCCAGCCCATATAGGCCATGAATGCCGCTCCGATCCCGAGCGCCACATAGGCCAATAGGTTCAGCGCTGCCTGAACCCGACCAGGCAACCGCAGGAGGAGTACGTCAATCCGAGTGTGCGCCCGCTCCACCGCGGCGAGCGCCATCCCGAAGGTGCCGGTGATCGCCACGACATAGCCGCCGATTTCGTCAACGCCCTGAAGCGAGACGTTGAGGAGCTTCCGCGCCAGGATCTCGACTACGATCAGGAACGAGAGGCCGAGGCAGGCATAGCCGCCGAGAATTCCAATCAATCGCATGGGTCAGGCCCCGTCTGGGGCGCGCTTTGCCGGCGCGCCCCAAAGGCTCACTCGAGCGCGATGCCGCGGGCGGCGCCCACAGTGGCGTTCCAGATGGTCGAGCAATCCGCGAACCCCGCGTCGCAGCTCTCGGCCCAACCGGGCAGGACTTTTTCCATCGTCGCCGCCGTCACTTTGGCCTGATCCTCGGGCGTCGGCTCGACCAGCGTCATCTCGAAGGGCGTGTAGTTCTCGCA
>JBCCWM010000616.1:0-1530 GCA_039193505.1 Pseudomonadota bacterium
GCTTGGTGCGCTTGCGAAGATGCCGGATCTGAGCGTCCATCTGATCTTTCTCGACTGCAGCACAAATGTCCTGCTGCGCCGCTTCTCTGAGACCCGCCGCCGCCACCCTCTCTCCCCTGACGGAAACGTCCTCGCCGGGATCGAGGCTGAGCTGGCGCTCGTCGCGCCGCTTCGAGAGGGCGCCGACATCCTCATCGACACGACCGAGATGTCGCCCCATGACCTCCGCGCAGAGCTGGGGCGCTGGTTCGGGCAGCCAACTGAGACCGGCCTGTCGACTTCAGTGCAGTCGTTTTCCTACAAGCGGGGCACACCGAGGAGCGCGGATCTCGTCTTCGACTGCCGCTTCCTCTCGAACCCGCACTGGGAGGCGGAGCTGCGTCCGATGACGGGCCTCGACAGGGAGGTTGCGGCGCATGTCTCCTCGGATCCGCTGTATGGTCCGTTTCTCGAGCGGATCCTCGATCTGGCGCGGTTCTTGCTGCCGGCCTACACCGCAGAGGGGAAGTCCTATCTGACCCTCGCCTTCGGGTGCACGGGCGGGCGTCACCGGTCGGTCGCAGTCGCCGAAGCAGTAATGAAAGCGCTTGCTGGCGAGGGGTGGCGGGTGTCTACTCGGCATCGGGAACTTGAGCGCCTGTCGGTCGGGGGGGCCGGGCGCAAACGGGTGGTGAGCGCGTGATCGGTATCGTCATCGTGGCCCATGGTGGCCTTGCCCGCGAGTATCTTGCGGCGATGGAGCATGTGGTGGGCGTGCGCCCGGGCACGCGAGCGATCAGCATCGGTCCCGAGGACACACGCGCGTCGAAGCAGACCGAGATCGATCTGGCTGTGGCGGAGGTCGATGCCGGCGACGGGGTGGTGGTCGTGACGGACATCTTTGGCGGCACGCCCTCCAATCTTGCGATGGCCGCATGCGGCAGCCCGGATCGCAAAGTGCTCTACGGTGTCAATCTGCCGATGCTGATCAAGCTTGCAAAAACGCGGGAGCTGACCCTCGACGAAGCGACGGCCTGCGCCCTCGCGGCGGGGCGAAAGTACATCAACTGCGCGGACGGGTTCGGGGTCGAGCGAAACTCAATCTCCGCGTGATGGGCGTCCGTCGGCGGCTCGACATCGTCAATGAAAAAGGTCTCCATGCCAGAGCGTCCGCGAAGTTCGTGGAGACGGTCGAGCGGTTTGACGCGTCCGTCACGGTGTGCCGAGACGGCCAGACGGTCACGGGGGACTCGATCATGGGTCTTTTGATGCTCGCCGCTGCGCGGGGCACTTTCATTGACATCGAAGCGGACGGACCCGACGCGGACGCCCTCGCAGAAGCGCTGTCGCGCCTCGTGTCAAATCGCTTTGGCGAAGGAAGCTAGAGCCTGCGGACCTTCAGGCTTCCCATTTTGGTTAGGGTCTGCGTCAAGGTTGCAAACAGAGGAGAGCGGCCTTGACCCGTCGCGGTCTGACCGATGCCCAGTGGGCTGTTGTTGAGGCTTTCTGTCTCGGCAAATCCACCGATCCCGGACGGACGGGGGCTTGCCC
>JBCCWM010000617.1:0-1522 GCA_039193505.1 Pseudomonadota bacterium
ACCAGCGCCTCGAGATCGGCGTCCGTGAACCAAATGAAATGCGCCAGCGAGGACAGCGGCCCGGCCAACCCACACTCCGCCAGATAGGCCACAAACCCCCGAGGGTCGCGCGCCTCCGCCATCGCCCACTGCGTCCGCGCCTCCAAAAGGTGCGTGTGGTTGCCGATCCCATGCTCCGCGCAAAACGCGCCGCCCCGCCGCAAGAGCGCGTCCGAGCAGCGCTGCGGGCTGTCCACACCCAGCATCAGCCGCACCCGCGGGTGATCCCGCCAGCGGGGCAGGGCCTCGGCCATGATGTCGAAGTAGAACTCAAACGGCACCGGCTCCGATGGCAGGAACGCCCGCACGCTTTCCGGCGGCAGATCGTCCTCGAAGGGCACCGTCTCGACAAAGGGCAGGTCCGAGAACATGGGCGACACCGCCGCGCGCAGCCCCGCATCCGCATAGGCCTGGCAAATCGCGTCGAGCGCCTCGCCGGTGTAGCGCGGCCGGTGCGAGGCGTGGTCGAGGCAGGCCGTGGTCCCGGTCGTCAGCATGTCGATGCAGCCGACCATCGCCGAGACATACGCATCCCGCGGCGTCCGCGCCCCCGCCCCGGCGATCGCGTTGATCATGAAAACGTCGAGCGGATCGGTGTCGACCGTGCCTTTCAGGAGCGCGGCGTAGCTGTGCACATGCCCGTTCACAAAACCCGGCATCGCAATCCGCCGCCCGCCGTCGATCCGCGTGACCGCGACACCGGCCGGTGGCTCAAACCCGCCCGCAGGTCCCGCGGCGAGGATCCCGGTTCCGTCGAACCAGAGCGCGCCCCCCTCGATCACACTGAGCTCCGCATCGAGCGTGACGAGCGTCGCGCCCTCAATGACGGTCAAACCTGCCATAACTCCCTCCACACCGCCGTCGCATTCACGCGCGGCACCCCCGGGCTCGCAAGGGACAACCGGCCCGGTGCTGAAACTATGAGCGCCGCGCGAGGATCTGCGCGAGGCTCTCCTCCACATGCCGGGGCGCCGGAGGGGGCATCGCCTGGATCGCCGTCACCTGCCGACCATGTCCCGCCACATCCGCGCAGATCTCCCGATCGCGCTGCACGAACCGTCCCCGCACCAGCGTGTGGACCGGCGCGCCCACCGTGCGCCGCCCCTCAAACGGCGTGACCTTGCCCCGGCTCTGCAACCGCGCGGCGCGGATCACCTCCTCCCGCGCGAGATCGACGACCGCGACATCCGCGTCCGCGCCCACCCCGAGCCGCCCTTTCCGAGGCCAGAGGCCGAAGGCCCGCGCCGGGGCGCCGGCCGAGATCCGCACATAGTGCTCGAGGCTCATCCGCCCGGCCGCGACCTCGGTCAGCATCAGCGGCATTTGCGTCTCGACCCCCGGAAACCCGCAATCGGCCTTCCAGATCACATCGTTCGTCTTCTCATCGGCCGTGTGCGGCGCATGGTCCGTCGCGATCATGTCGACCACACCCGTCTGCAGCGCCTCCCAAATCGCCGCCGCATCCCCGGGCCCCCGCACCGGC